>DATCPW010000100.1:0-5387 GCA_036569865.1 Candidatus Dormiibacterota bacterium | reverse complement strand
CCGCGGGGGCTGGAAGCACGGGCCTTGCGCCACAGCTCGTCAGACTTTCGCCGAGCGGCGCGGAACCGGTCCTCCTCCCGCGCAATCAGGCTCTGGACCTTTTCAGCGTTTACCTCAACCGTCGTCGCAGTCTTATTTGCCATCACCCTGGCATCCTAACCCGTTCAGGAGAGATCACGTTCAGACCGACCCGCTTTGGAGGTCGGGGGCCTCGAAGCCTCAGGATTGTTGGGTGAGCTCGACGATGACGACGCTGAACCTGGCCGGCAAAGCGCTCACGCCGGGCGCCCAGCGCAGCTGGTGGTTGCGCGAGGCGTTGGGGGCCGAGAAGGATGCTGAACCGAGGCCGTTGAAGGGCGATATCAACGCCGATGTCGTGGTCATCGGCGGCGGATTCACCGGCTTGTGGACCGCTTACCATCTGACCCTTGCCAAGCCCGACTTGAAGGTGGTCGTCCTGGAGCAGGACATCTGCGGCGGGGGCCCGAGCGGCCGCAACGGCGGCTTCGCCAGCGGCTGGTGGGACGAGCTGGATGGCTTGATCGCCCTGTACGGCCAGGACCAGGCGGTGCGCGCTTGCCGCGCGATCGGGGAAAGCATCAATGCGATCGGCGACTTCTGCACCACCCATGGGGTCGATGCGTGGTACAAGCACGCGGGCTACATCTACGCTGCGACCGCCCCTCAACACGACGCCGTCTGCGCCGAGATCGTCCACCTGGCGCGCGAGGTCGGAGCGGGCGAAGAGCTGCGAGCGCTGACTGCGGAGGAGCTGAAGGCCCGGTGCGCCTCGCCTGCTTTCCGCGCCGGCGCCTTCATGCGAGATGGCGCACAGGTGCAGCCCGCCCTCCTCGCCCGAGGCCTTCGCCGCGTCTTGCTGGAACGCGGGGTCACCATCCACGAGGGCACCGAGGTGACTCGACTTGACGCAGGCCCGCCGGCCCTTGCGGTCACTCCTGGCGGAAGCGTGCGTGCGCCAAAAGCCGTGATGGCCGTGAACGCATGGGCGGTCGGCTGGCCACAGCTGCGCCGCCGGTTGGTGGCCTGGAGCAGCTATATCGTGCTGACGGCCCCGGCGCCCGAAAAGCTGGCGGCCATCAACTGGACGGGCGGCGAGCTGATCACAGACTTCCGCACCTCCGTGCGCTATTTCAGGACCACGCGGGATGGGCGGATCGCTTTTGGGGGCGGCGGCGGTCGCGCCTCCAGCCGGATCGATGATTCGTTCACCCGCGACGAGCGCGCCGTGGCGGAAGCAGCAGAAGGCTTTCGGCGCTTGTTTCCGAGCTTTGCGGAGGTGCCGCTCGAGGATGCCTGGGGAGGGCCCATCGACGTCTCACCCACCCACCTCCCCACCTTCGGCGCCCTGGAGTCCGGCAACGTCTATTACGCGCTGGGCTACACGGGCAACGGCGTCGCCCCGAGCCATCTGGCGGGCAAGGTGATCGCCGACCTCGTGCGGGGTGCAGACACCGATGCGACGCGGCTGCCGATGGTCAATCCCAAGCCGCGCATGTTCCCGCCACAGCCTTTCCGCTCGATCGGGGCCGCGGTGATCCGCCGCGCGATCATTGCCAAGGACACCGCCGAGGAGCGTGGCGTTCGCCCGAACCCGGTGATGTCCGCCATCGCGCGAATGCCTCGCCGGATGGGGTACCTACTCGGACCTTAAATCTCCCAGCAAATGGACGCCTCGGCCCTCAGGCAACAGGCGTTCGGTCAGCACTGAGGCTCTGAACATCAGCGGGTTGAGCGCCAGGTAGGTGGGGTCGGCGACGGCTGTGAGCGAGACGACCTCCAACCCACTTCGAGCCGCATGCCCGTGGATCGCAGCAGCCGTGTTCGCCCGGTAGCGAACAGGAAACGTATCGACCTCGCGGCGGCCGTAAAGGCGCGGAACGATTCGCCGCTGCAGCTGTGGCAGCGCTTTGGCCATCCGGTTCATCAGCAGCAGCGGGTTGCCCAGATTGGGCGTCAGAAAGACGAAATGGCCGCCGGGTGCGAGGACGCGGCGGACCTCCTTGAAGACCACCTCGGGCTGGTCGAGGTGTTCGAGGACCCAGAGGCAAACGATCAGGTCGAACGAGCCCGTGGCAAACGGCAGGTGTTCTCCGCGGCCGCGAATGACCGGCATGCCGGGCGCGCGATGCTCGGCCAGCGATGGCACATCGGGGTCGAGGCCGGCCGCCAGGCGAACCTCGCGCCAGAACAGCTCGACCACCCCTCCTCGGCCGCAGCCGAGGTCGAGGACGTGGCTGTTCGGGGACAGGTGGCTGCGTACGAGCGCCTCGAGCTGCTCGCCGCTCGACCGCCAGCCCGGGCGCATCGCGCGGTAGCGCTCGCGGTAGGCGTTCTGCGCATCAAGTGGAAGAAGGGCGTCTGCGGGCATCGCGCTAGATGAGAACCGTGATTACTACTTGATCAGCTGCGTTCGCAGCCGCATCGCGGCAACCGTCACACCCACCACCGCGAGCGCCGCAAGGTAGGCGACATCGACCAGCAAGCCCGGGCCGATGGCGCCTGTGGTAAGGCCGCGGATCAGATCGATCCCATGGTACAGCGGAGTCAGCTGGACCAAGATCTGCAGCGCAGGCGGGTAAACAGTGATCGGAAAGAAGGTCGCCGAGAAAAGGAACATCGGCTGCAACGCCAGCTGGATGATGTCGAGGTCCTGCCACTTGCGGATGAAAGTGGTTACCGCTGAGCCGAGGGCCGCAAACGCGACGCCCACGAGCAGGGCGGCCGGAATCGCGAGGATCGCCCATGGCGATGCGATCAGACCAAGCGCGAGCATGAAGATGAGAAATGCAACTGAGTAGACGCTGCCGCGGGCGACAGCCCAGATCACCTCTCCGGCCGCGACATCCTCGACTCCTACCGGGGTCGCGACCATGCTGTCGTAAAGCTTTGCGTGGCGAAGCTTGAAGAACATGTTCATCGTCGTCTCGTAGATCGCGCCGTTCATCGCGGACGATGCCATGAGCGCCGGGGCCACGAACACCGCATAGCTCACCTTGTGGCCGCCGCCCATGTCGATGGTTCGGATCAGCGAACCAATGCCAAAGCCGACGCCGAGCAGATAGAACACCGGCTCGACGAATCCCGCCGCCAGGACTTTCCAGAAATGGGGAAACAGCACCAGGTTCCGCTCGATGACGTGGATCGACCTCGTCGGCATGCGCAGGGTCCGGATGCTCATTTGACGAGCCTCCGGCTCAGTAGCGGCAGCGCGATCGCGGCTCCCGCAACGATGTAGACGAGCAGGACCGCCACGTGCAGAGCTGCATCCGGGATTGCCAGCGTGCCGAGGACGAGTCCGCGGCTCAATGCCACGCCGTGCGACAGCGGCGTGGCCCACGCCACCCACTGCAGCAGAAGAGGGAGGCGGCTGATCGGGAAGAACGCGCCGCCGAACAGGAACAGAGGCGTGATGACCAGGCGGAACACAGAGCCCATCACGCTGTCGTTCTTTTGCGTCGCCGTAAAAGCGATCAGCGGCGTGGCGAAGGCGAGTCCGCTCAGCGTCGCCGCAGGAATGGCGAGCAGCGACTCGGGCGTGTGCGCGACGCCGAACACCGCCATCACGATCCAGAAGATCGTGGCGACCATCAGCATGCGGATGGTGACCCATGTGACTTCGCCGATCACCAGGTCGCGGACAATGAGGGGCGACGCGAGCATTGCGTCGTAGATGTGGTCCCAGAGGATTTTCCCGAGGATCGGGTACGTGCACTCGAACGCGGCGGTCTGCATGGTCGTCGCCGCGAGCAGGCCAGGGGCGAGAAAGTCGATATAGGGCACCCCTCCGACACCACCTGAGCTCTTGTTGACGAGGCTCCCCAGCCCCAACCCCATCGAGGCGATGAAGAAGAGCGGGGTGAAGAACGAGACGGTCATCGAGCCGCGCCACTGGCGTCTGAAGACGAGCGCGTTGTGCTCGACCACGCGCGCGGCGCCGCCGGGGAATGCAGTTACGACGGCCATCAGTCGATCAGGCTCCTGCCGGTCAGGCGGAGGAACACGTCCTCCAGCGTGCCGCGCCGAATGAGCGCGGTTTCGGGCCGAAGCCCGCGGCTGTGCACGGCTGCGACTGCTGCGTCGCCATCCGACGTGTAGAGCAACACGCGGTCGGCTAGCACCTCGACTCGATCGGCGATGCCATCCAGGCTGTGATCGAGCGCGGGCTGGGCATCCGCTGGAAAGCGCAGCTCGAGAACTTCCTTGGTCGAATATTTCTCGATCAGCTCGCGCGGCGTTCCCTCCGCCACGATTTTCGCCTTGTCCATCACGACCAGCCGGTCGCAGAGCTGCTCGGCCTCATCCATGTAATGGGTGGTCAGGACCAGCGTTACTCCACGCTGCTTCAGACGGTAGAGGCGGTCCCAAACGAGGTGGCGCGCCTGAGGGTCGAGGCCGGTGGTCGGCTCGTCGAGAAGCAAGAGGTCGGGCTCGTTGATGAGAGCTCGCGCCACCGTGAGGCGTCGTTTCATTCCCCCGCTGAGGTCGTCGACCTTGTCCTTGGATCGTTCCTTGAGCTGCACGAACTCAAGCAGCTCGTCCGCCCGCCGGCGCCCTTCGGCCCACGGGATGTCGAAGTAGCGGGCGAAGATGATCAGGTTTTCGCGGACCGTCAGCTCAAGGTCGAGAGTGTCCGCCTGCGGCACCACCCCAAGGCGCGCGCGGATCTCAACGCCCCGAGTCGCCGGGTCCTCGCCGAAGATCGTGAGGGTCCCTGACGTCACCGGCGAGACGCAGGCGATCATGCGCATCGTCGAGGTCTTGCCCGCGCCGTTGGGCCCAAGGAAACCGAACGCCTCGCCACGGGCGACATCGAAATCGATGCCGTCGACGGCGACGAGCTCGCCAAAACGCTTGCCCAGGCCGCGCGCAGAAATCAGTGGGTTGGAGTCAGAAGTCCTCAAGGTCGGCCTAGCAATATAGAGCCAGGCCGACCTGTGGCAAGTGGAGCCTTAGGTCTCTGGAGTCCAGTAAGCGACTTCGTCAGGCCGGCGCGGCGTATTCGGTGCGCAGCAAAGCAGGCACCCGAGGGCCAAAGCCGTCGAGAAACCGAAACAGGATCTCGAACTCGACAGGCTCGGCCGAGTGATGTGTCGGCACCGCAGTGCGATTGACGTAAGCGAGCACCTTGTCGCCGGCCATGTCGAAGCTCACGAGCTCGCAGTCCAGTATCAGCTGCATAATCACGTTCAAGTAGAGAGCGGCGCCGCCTAGATTCCGCTTGACAGGTGACCGATTGGTCACGTATAGTCCGGCTCATGGACGAGGTGTTCAGGGCCATGGCGGATCCGACGAGGAGGGCCCTCCTCGACGAGCTTTTCCGCCAGGACGGACAGACCCTGAGCGCGCTGGGGGCGCGGTTCTCAATG
>DATCPW010000099.1:0-8654 GCA_036569865.1 Candidatus Dormiibacterota bacterium | reverse complement strand
CCGATGAAAGCTGGTCGCGCAAAGCTCCGGTCGTCTACGGGGCGGGCCAGGACCCGTATCCGACCTGCCCTGAGGACGTGATCGGCTGGCTGGCTGATCACTACCGAGAGCACGTGCAGCAATGCCCGGAGCTCGTGGCTGACTGGCGGAAGACTCTCTAGTGTGCCCGAGCCGCAATCAACTAATTCGTCATTGAAACCATCGTTGCAGGGTTGGCCGGGGTCCCCCGGGCCATGACTTTGTTTTCCTCACTCCCAATCGTCGCGTCAAGAGACTAATTCGTAATAAATTCCAATCCCGGGAGAGAGAGCAGAGCCTGCGGCGTAGCCGCACGCTCGATGAGAGAGGACCGACTGGTCCTTTCTCATATCTTTGCTAGGGCAGGCGGTTCACCCACGCCGGCGTTCCGTATTTCTCCAGAACCAACCGGCGTGCCGCGTCGACCTCATCGCCGGAGAGCTCGCTCGTCCGAGCGGTGAACTCCGCAGCGAAGAAACGCTCCAGGTGGCGCGTGGTTTCCTCGCAGCTCAGCGAGGTGAACCACGAAAGCGGCGAAACCGGTTTCTCGGCGCTCCGCACGCCACGTTCTGAAACCCGGCCGCGGCCGATTCGAATCAGCCGCGGCAGGAGCTCGACGTCCATCGAGTGGGCGATCGTCGTGTGGTGCAAAACGAATCCCTTCCGTCGAGCCTGGGCCGCGCCCGCAATCTTTCCGCGTGGCGAGATGATGTCGTTGATCTCCCGATAGCTCGCCGGCACACCGAGTGCGTTGAACGCGCGAACCGCCCACGCATCGAGCGCGGCATAGGACTGGCGAAAGCTCAGGCCCTCGACCGCCCCACCCGGCAAGTACATCGAGTAGGTGATCGTCCGTCCCGGCTCGCACAGCATCGTGCCGCCGCCGCTCATGCGCCGAGTCACCGAGAAACCAAGGCGCCGCGCGGCCGGCAGATCGACCTCGTTCGACACCGATTGATGCGACCCGATCACCAGCGCCGGCTCGGTCCAGGCCCAAAAACGAATCGCGGGGCGGCGCGTTCCCTCGATGACTCGGCCGAGAAGCACCTCGTCCAGCGCCATGTGCATGTGCGCGGTCTGGTCGGAGGCTGGGATCAGATCCCAGTCCAGGTTCGTCAGGTGGTCGTCGGGCACCGCTCTGCCAGTATTCCCGATGCGCATGCATCGGCGGACACTGTGGACGCTCTACCTCGGCAACCTCTTCACATCGATCGGGTTGTGGTTCTTCCTTCCCCTTCTGCCGATCTTCATCGGGCGCAAGGGTGGATCGGCCGCGCTGGTGGGCGCCGTTTTTGCAGCGGGCCTGCTGGCGAGCGCCGCCATCCGGTATCCGGCCGGCTGGGCCGCAGATCGGTTTGGCACCCGACCGGTGATGGTGGCCGCGATGTCGGCGTACGCGCTGCTGTTCCTCGCCTACCTGATTCCTCTGCCCATCGGCGCCTTCATCGTCCTGCGGTTCCTGCATGGGGCCGCCGCCGGCGCATTCTGGCCTGCGGCCAACGGGTTGATCGCGGAGGTCACGCCTCCCAACCAGCGAGGTCGCGCGTTCGGCATCATGCAGTCCACCAACATGGCCGGCATGCTGTTGGGGCCGGCGGTCGGCGGTTTCGTCGCCCTATACAACCTGAACGCCGTGTTCATCATCTCGGCTGTCGCTTCAGGCATTGCAACGGTTGCGCTGGCGATGCTGCCGAACGTTCGCGTCGAGGCGCCCATCGAAGCGCCGGCGGGCCCGATGAAGATCGCTCGCAGACTGCTTCCGCTGCTGCTCCTTGGCGCCGGCACCGCGTACATGATCGGGACCCTCGACACGATCTGGTCGCTTTACCTGACCTACCGGGGCGCCACCACGTTCGCAGTGGGAATCTCATTCATGGCCTTTGCCATCCCGGCGACTTTGCTCAGCGCGAGGGTGGGCGCGTTGGGCGACAGGTTCGGCACCCGACGCCTCATCATCGTCGCCCTGATAGGTACTGGCGCATTCGGCGCGATCTATCCGTTCATCTCGTCGGTGCCCTGGCTGATCGGACTCGGCCTGGTCGAGGGCATGTTCTCGATCTCAGGCGCTCCGAGTCTCAACGCAGAGGTGAGTCACATGGCCGAGCCGGGCCAGCAGGCGCGCACGCAGGGCGTCTTCCAGACGGTGCAGTTCGCGATTCAGATAGTTGGCGCGCTGGTCGGTGGCGCACTGTTCACCGTGAGCCCAACCTGGGCCTTTCTCGCCATCACTGTCGTGTGCCTGCTCGGGATTGCCAGCGCGGTGCTGCCGGAGCGGCTGAAGCTCCTGCGTCTCAGTAGCGAACGCCATCGAGGCGCGGCCAGCCGTACGACACCTCCTCCAGGGTGACCGAACCGATCGTGATCGGCTGGGTTCGGACGTAGACGCCCCCGAGTCGCTCGTAGAAATCACGCGCGGGCCGGTTGTCCCGCAGCACCCAGATGATCATGTCCTCGAGCCCCATCTCGCGCAATCCGCCGACCACCGCTCGCACGAGCTCGCGGCCGTAGCCACGCCGCTGAGCTGACTCCAGGAGATAAATGGCGTAGAGCTCGCCGGTGTAGCCGGTCTCGCCGGCCCGCTCGCGTCCCCCGGAGGCGAAACCAAACACATCGGCACGGTCGTCACCCTCTTGAACAACGTAAACACGACTCGACCTCTCACTGATGAAGCGCTGCCATCGATCTGTGTAGCCGGCCTCCGTCAGTGATTCGAGGAAATCAGCGGGAAGTAGCGCTCTGTACGTCGATCGCCAGCTGGCGACGTGAACACGAGCGATGGCTGCGGCGTCGTCGACGTCAGCGGGCCGGATCATCTGTGTCCAACAATCTATCGCCGAGCGTCGCTTAAGCTGGGGTTGGCGGCGATGGATTCTGACGACGAGCCTCAGTCGCATTCGAGCACCTCGCGCGTCCGGCGAGCGTTGGCTCTCGGCGCCCTGTCAATGCTCGCCCTCGGGATTGCCGGCCTTACCTATCTGCATCCAACCTGGAATCTGGGCGCAGCGGGCGCGCCGGCAGCAACCGCGAGCGTCGATGCATCACGTCACCTCGCCGCTGTCGATTTTGTGACGCGCGCGATTGGCTGGGTCGTGGTGGAGCATCCGTCGCGCGATTTCCTCGTGCTCCACACATCGGATGCAGGGAAGACATGGAACCGCCAGCTTGCCGGCTCGGCCGAGACGATCGGCGAGTACCTGCGTTTCTTCGACGCGTCCAACGGCGTGGTTGTCGTTCTGGGAGCAGAGGCCGCCCTGTATCGCACAAGCGATGGCGGCAAAACCTGGGGCCGCCAACCGCTGACCCCCGCCGGCGGATACGTGATGTCAGCCGACTTCGTCGACGCCAGTCACGGCTGGCTGCTTGCCCAGGCTTCAACCGAAGGCGAGGCTCTATTGCGTACCGATGATGGCGGCACAAGCTGGACTGGTTTGGGCAGCCCCGTCGCCTACTCGGACTGGGCTTACCGCGTCGTGTTCTCAGACCCGAGCAACGGCTGGTTGTACAGCGAGTCGATCGGACCTTATGCGTACAAGAGTCAAGATGGCGGCACCAGCTGGCATTCTGTCGATCTGCCCGCGCCGCCTGGAGGCTGGCCTGTCATGCCCCGTGACTCCGCCGCGCCCGCTCGGATGTTCGTTGCGGCGCGCCCGACCAAGGGCGCCGGGGTCAGCGTCACGGTGGGTGTTGGCTCATCTGATGTGTTCCCTACCAGCTTGGCTCTCCAGGCCTTCCCGGTGTTCAGAGCCCAGACCTTCGATGGGGGTGGCTCGATGGATTCTGTCTACGCCGACGTCGGCCGTCTCGGCTACTGGTCGACCGCTACCCCGAGCCCACCAGCCGGAGGACAGGTCGCCCAACAGTTCATGCTCAGATCCATCGACAGCGGCCATTCCTGGAAGGCGATCTCGATGCCAGCTGTCCAGGGCGCCGTCGCGTACTTCGATGCGCTCAACTGGTGGTGGATCGGCTCTGGTGCGCAGGCGAAGAGCTCCGACGCGGGCGGCACGTGGTCGTTCCACACCCTGCTGGTCCCGGCGCCACTGCCTGAATCAGTTCAAATCATCGACTCCACACACGTCTGGTTTGGAGCGATGGCGGGCTCAAGGCCCCTGGTGGAGAGCACCGATGACGGCGGGGTGAGCTGGACGATGTTCCTGCTCCCGGTCTCCGCCGCCGGCTAGCTAAGCCTTGACGTAGGCGATCAGCGCGCGTGCCTCGGCCACAACTCGACCGTCCTCTTGCTCCACGCTCGCCTCACAGAACGCGAACCGCCGCGTGCGGTGGCGGACCGTCGCTCGGGCCAGCAGGCGGCCCGGTTGGCAGGGCCTGAAGTAGTCGACCTTGAGGTCGGCCGTCGTGGTCGTCTCGCCGTCGTCCGCAAGCGTGAATGCGACTGAAGCCAGCGCCTCGTCGGCCAGCGTTGCGATGGCGCCCCCGTGAACGATCGGGCCGCGGCTGGTCGGAAAACCGTGCGCCTGTGCCGTCAGGTTGCCCTCGAGGACGAGTGCGCCGGCTTTGACCTCAACCAGCTTGGTGCCGATGTTTGCCACCATGCCGGTCGAAGCCCACTCCTTGTACAGCTCAGGGAGCGCCCTGGTGCCATACGGTTCGGTTTCGGACATGAGCGGACTCGAACAGTAGCACCCGATCGTGAGAGCGGCAGGGGACACAAAGGGGGGGTAATCTCTGCGCCGTGATCGCCCGTACGCTCCCGCGGTTGTCGCGCAAGCCGCCAGGACCGCGGATCGCCATGTCGCCCACATCGTGGGGCATCAGCGAAGTCCCAGGCTGGGGACATCAGCTCGACGCGGAGCGCGTGCTTTCTGAGGCGGCAGCCGTGGGTGAAGGGGTGATCGAAGCGGGTCCACCTGGGTTTCTACCCGACCGCAGCGACCTCGCCAAACCGATGCTGAAACGCCACCACCTTCGAGTCATCGCGGGCCCGGCGCAAGCCATCCTGCATCACCACGACATCGGCGGTCCTGAGCTGGCGGTTCTCGATGGCCACGCGAGCTGGCTCGCCGCCTTGGGAGCCGAAACATTGGTGTTGTCAGCGGTCCCTCCGCGGGACGCTGGCGACAAGCACGGCATAGTCCTGTCGAGCATGGGATGGGCCCACCTCCTGCACCTGATCGGCTCCGTGCAGCACGTCTGCTCGAGGCACAAGCTCCGGCTCGCGGTGCAGCCTCGCTACGGCAGCATGATCCAGGGGCCTGCCGACATAGAGCGGCTGCTGGTCGGAACGGAGGCGGCGCTCTGCATCGACGTCGGACAGCTGGTACTGGTAGGAGCCGATCCGGTCGAGGTCCTCGAGCTGGCGGCGGGTCGCATCCAGCACGTGCATCTCAACGACATCGACGAACATCTCGCCGTCCAGGTGCGCGACTACGGCCTCGACTACAGGGAGGCGGTCTCGCAGAACCTCTTCAAGCCGCTGGGGACTGGCGACGCGGATGTCGACCGCGTCGTCGAGACGCTGCGCAGGACCGGCTACAAAGGCTGGTACGCGCTCGAGCAGGACACCAGACTGCCGTCAGCGGACGACAGGCCGCTGGGCATGATCAGCCGCTCCCTGCAGCACCTGAGGGACCTGCTGAGCTCGCCGGTTCCGGCAGCGAGCTCTCAGCGACTCTAGATTCGCCGTCCGCTGGCCGCCCAATACGGCTCCCTGATCTTTCTCTTCAACAGCTTGCCGGCGGCATCGCGAGGCATATCTACGACGAAATCGATCGACTTCGGCTTCTTGAAACCGGCGATCCGCGCAGCGGTGAACGCGATGAGCTCTTCAGCAGTGGCCCTGGCTCCTGGTCGCAGCTGCACGACGGCTTTCACCGACTCGCCCCATTCATCGTCGGGCACCCCGATCACCGCCACATCCATGACCGATGGATGCGCGTGAAGAGCCGCCTCCACCTCGGCGGGATAGATGTTCACGCCGGCGGAGATGACCATGTCGACCTGCCGGTCGCAGATGTAGTAATAGCCTTCGGCGTCGCGATAGGCGACGTCGCCGACCGAGAAGAACCCGTCATGCAGGCTCTGGCCTGTGGCGTCGGGCCGCTGGTAGTACTCCGCGAGCCATGAGTTTCGCACCATGAACTCGCCTGGCTCTCCGTCGGGAACCTCGCTGCCGTCAGCCCCGACGAGGCGGATCTCCTGGCCGGAGACCACCGTGCCGCAGGAACCTGGCTTGCGCAGCTGATCCTCGGGCCGCAGCACAGTGTTGATCCCGGTCTCGGTGGCGCCATAGAACTCCCACAGCACCTGCCCGAAGGCGGCCTCGGCTCTTTCCTTCAAAGCATGCGGACATGGCGCGGCGCCGAGCAGCAACGCTCGCAACGAAGAGACATCGCGTGGCTTTCGAACCTGAGCGTCCACGAGCCGCTGCAGCAGCGTGGGAGCCATGAAGCTGGTGGTCACTCGATGGCGTGCGATCAGATCGAGCGCTTCCTCAGCATCAAACCTGGACTGCACCACGACCGTGGCGCCGAGCAGCTGATGCAGCGCACTGAACAGCGAGACTGCGCTGTGATATCCCGGCCCGCACATCAGATGCACGTCCGCATCGCGCAGCTCGAAGATGGAGATGACCTGCAGGATGTTTTCGATGTTCACGCCGTTGGGACGCCATGCCCCCTTGGGATGTCCGGTGGTCCCGGACGTATAGATCATCGAGGCGCCAAGAGCTCCCGACTCCGACTCCCCTGGCGGTTGGTCCGACGCGGCTGCCATCAGTTGCCCGTATGCGAGCCATCCCGCCGGTGGCTGCCCACCTAAAGCTATGAAGCTGCGATCGCCTGCAACCTCGTTGCGCGCCGCCTCGACGGCGTCCACGAGTTCCGCACCGACCACCACCACACGGGCGCCGGAGTCGTTGATCACATAGGCAATCTCGGAGCCTCGCAGCCGGTAGTTGACCGGCACTCCGACGAGGCCGGCCTTCCGGAGCCCATTTGAGATCTCGAACCCCTCGACCGAGTTGAACGCCATCACAGCGACTCTGTCCTGCGAGGCGCAACCGAGATCATGGAAGACGTTGGCAGCCTGGTTGGCTCTGCGGTTCAGGGCAAGGAAATCAATCTTCCTGTCGCCCGATATCAGCACCACCCGAGTTGGCGTGGCTGCAGCGTGTCGTGCGAGAAAGTCGATGTCGGCCACACATCCATCGTAGGTCGCGCCGGCGCTGACGGCCTTTGGGGGATTACCCGCTACAGAGAGCGTTCGATCCGAGCCCGAAGGTGAACGCCGTCGCCGGGACGCTGCCCTTGATCACCACGCGGTAGCGACGGCAACCGCCGAGCAAGGCCCACGACGCCGATGGGGCCCAGTGGTGGAACACCACTGTTGCTGCGATCGGTGGGTATTGCTGCAGCACGCTTGGCGTCGCATCGGTGATCGTGGCGATCGGTGATGGCTTGCTCGAGTCGAATTGCCACATGTAGATCCTTGTCAGGTAACGGCCCGCCGCGCTGTCCGCGGCCGCCGGCAGCTTCGTCGCTTTGAGCAGCGCATCGACGGCGGCCTGCGGTCCGGGCGCCGGCTTGACCGAGGCGAAGCTCTGACCAGGGATCGGTGCCGACCAGTCGACGCCGGTCACTCCTGTGCGGCCGAGATAGACCTTGACGGGCGGGGTTCCGTCCTTCGCCGACGCGCGGTAGATCTGGAGCGCGCCGTTGACGGCCAGCGTGAGCAGAGTCGCGTCGGGGCTCCACGCCAGCGCGTCCGCGTGGGGAAGCTTCGAGTTGACCGCGCGCGGGGTGGTCGACGGCGATGGCGCTCCGGTGGTAGGGGTTGTCGATGGAGAGCTGGTGGCGCCGGCGATCGGAACGTTGACGTTGATCGGTTCGATCACCGGTCCGTGGTCGGGTCTCGAGACGGCAACCGTCGTGCCGTCAGGGCTGATCGCGATCGGGCCGTCGTCCGGTCCGAGCTTGAGCGGAAAAGCATGCAGGACGTTGGCATCCAGGTTGAGCCAGTACCACAAGCCGGTGGCGAAAGCGCGCACTGCGACCAGCCCGCTGTCCCCGGGCGCCGCGCCTTCGGTGAACAGGGCGGCCTGCGTTGGCGGCTTGGTCATCACCTTGATCCCGGCCGTCGACTTCGTCAGGTCGAGCGCATCCACCTCGTAGCTGGTGCAGCAGCCAACGGTCAGCGCGAGGTAGTGGCCGTTGGCAACGATGCCGAAAGGGCCCTCGCTCTGGAAGTCATACGACGCGGCCAGCGGGGTGATCGTCCCGGCGAAAGGGTCGACCCGGAAGAGCCAGTCGTAGGGCACCACGCCGGCCGTCGTCCGCTGCTCGGCCGGCCGGTCGTCGTGGATCGTGAAATACAGGACGGGATACGTCAGTCCCGGCGCAGGCGCCCAGACCGGCCCGGCGATCCTGAATGCGCCGCCCGCCGGCAGAGGCGCCACCACCGTGGACTTGCCTGTCGTCGGGTCGAGCACCCCGAGCCCGCTGGCCGCCACGTAGGCGATGAGACCCTGGCCCAGCGCTCCCTCGACCGGGGAGGGCGTCACCTCGGCCACGGGCGTGCCGTCGCCCGCGCAGGAGGCTACGAGCACGATCAGAAGGAGGGAAAGGCTCACCTTCCTCGCGAGGGAGGTCACCGATCGAGTTGCGGAGGTCATAGCCACT
>DATCPW010000098.1:0-8193 GCA_036569865.1 Candidatus Dormiibacterota bacterium | reverse complement strand
TTATCGCCTCAATATGGAAAGCCTCGTCGCTAGCCGAATCCCAGGAATCTGGGATGGCGTCGCCGTGCGGCTGGGGCCAACCTTCTGCTGTAGGACTTCACTCAGCAAAAGGAGACGACATGTACGCGAGAACATCGACTTGGACGGGCACCCCAGAGGCCCTAGACAGCTGGGTTCGCCACGTCACCGACAAAGTTGGTCCGATGGTCGCCGGGCTGCCTGATAACGGCGGCGCATACTTCTTTATCGACCGAGACAAGGGACGTGCCCTCACGCTCACGCTGTGGACGACAGAGGGCGCCGCATTGAGGAGCGACGAGACCGCCGACAAGAGCCGCGAATCGACAGTGGCGGCGACCGGCGTCGAGCTGCTTGAGCGAGGGCGGTTCGAGGTGGTGGGCAAGGTCTAGCCTCGACGCGCTCGACCAGTAATAAGGAGACGCTTTGAAATCCGGTCCGGCCCTCGACGATCTGGTCGCAGTCATCATCGAGACCTGCCGGGCCGGACTCGAACCCGACGCCCTGCGAGCGGCGGTGCTTCCGCGGCTTCGCAAGGCGGTCCCAGTGGATGCGGTTTGGTGGGCGACCGTAGACCCCGCTACCCTCCTCTATACACACGCCTACCGCGAGGAATTGCCAAGCGATACAGGCCCGTACTTCGTCGAAAACGAGTTTCTTCGAAACGATGTGAACAAGTGGACGGAGCTCGCGCACGACGGATCCGGAGTGCGAACGCTTGCGACGGCGACTGATGGAATGTTGGCGCGCAGCCCGCGCTACCGGGACATCTTCGAACCATTGGGGCTCGCCGACGAGCTGCGTGCGGTGTTTCGTTCTCGTGGCGCAGTGTGGGGATTCATGTGCCTCCACCGCGAAACAGGAGCGGTCTTCTCGCCGCAGGAACAAGGCTTCATCCACCGGATCGCGCCACATCTCGCCGAGGGCGTCCGCCTCGGTTTGCTGGTGCAGTGCGCCGCCCGGGACGATCTGGTTGAGTCGCCCGGACTGATCCTGCTCGCGCCTGACAACAGCGTGGTCGGCAGGAACCCGGCGGCGGATCAGTGGCTCGAGGAGCTGGGCTGGCAGGAGGCCGGCGGGATCCCAATCGAGATTCATTCGCTCGCGGCGCGCCTGCGTCGTGCCGATGGATCAACCGGCCTTTCCCCGCTGCGCGTCCGGACCAAGAGCCGCCGGTGGATCATCCTGCAGGCATCGTGGGTCTCCGGCGAGGATCGGAGCGTGATCGCGGTGATCATCCAGGAGGCGACGCCAGAGGAAGTGGCGCCGATTGTGATGAGCGCCTATGGGCTCAGCGACCAGGAACGCGCTGTCAGCGGTCTGGTCTTCCAGGGCCAGTCAACGCACGCGATCTCAGAGCACCTACACATCGCAGAACACACGGTTCAGGACCACCTGAAGTCGATATTCGACAAGACCGGCGTGCGAAGCCGGCGCGAGCTGGTCGCCACGGTGTTTCGGCAGCGCTACCTGCCGCGGATGAAAGCCGGCGACCAGCGGAGTCCGTCGGGCTACTTCGCGGAGCGCACAAGCAAGTCTCACTAAGGGCCGGGCGACCGCTCGCAAATCCGGCGGTGGTGCTAAAGCGCAACGGTTGGTCCCTAACGCACTACTCAGAGGATCTTGAGGCCGGATGGCAGCCGCGCTTGGCGCAGGTCGACGCGGTCGCCGCGCATCGGAACGCCTTCCTTAATCAGGAGCTCCCGCTGTCGCCTTCCCTGCGCGAGACTCCCGTCGGCGCGGACCACGCGATGCCAGGGGAGGCGTTCCGTAGTGGTGGCAAGAATGCGGCCGACCAGCCGGGGCGCCTTCGGGTCGATGTCACCGTAGGTGCGCACAAATCCAACAGGAATCGCGCGCACCCGGCTCAGAATGCGCGTGGTGCGAGGGTCGAGGCCGTTGCTCTTCGTTGGCATTGCTTAGAGGAATTCTGGCGAGATGGTTCAATGAACGAAATGAGCCAGCGTCAGCGGTTCGAATTGGGCTATCCGCGAACTGAGCTCCGGCGAAAGCTCGTCGCGGCTGTGCTGAGCGGCGACAAGACGGCAACCGCGAGCCTGCTCAGCGATTACGAACCCACAACGTCGGAACCTCTTCCGGTAGTTGGCCAGCAATACCTATTAGTTGGTTACGACGACGAACCGATTGCAATCGTAGAAACGACTGAAGTTCGGATCGTGCCCTGCGACGAAGTAGACGTCCAATTTGCGCGCGATGAGGGCGAAGGCTTCGAGAGCGTGGCTGATTGGCTCGCGGCGCACGAGCGCTTTTGGGACGGCCAGGTGATTACGCACGAGACACCGATCGTCTGCGAGCGATTTCGACTCGTACAAAGACTCGAAGCCGTACCGCCGGCCAGCAACGGCTGAACCAGTCGGCCGGGGGAAGGGACACATTTTGGTCGGGGACGCGCGCCACTATTTGAACCGACCGGGCGAACTCTGCGGCGGCGTCCTTGAAACACATGAGGGCCCACCGTGACCGGCTCGAGCAATGCGTCCGGAGCAGAGATCCGAGCCACTGAACCTTGCGGTTAACAGATCGGCTTCGGTCGAGCAAGCGGCCGACGCGGCAACGGCCGCCTCACCGGTGGTGGCGACGCGATGATCTCGCACGTTCACGCCACTGCACCCAAATGAAAACCACTACGCCCGCAACGAAGAAGCCGGCCCAGAGCCATCGCTGTACAACGTCCGAAGCAACCGCATAGGCAATTCCGCCTACGATCGCGACGGCTATGGGCAAAACGTAGGCCCGCGCTGGCGCATGGGGTCTATTCGGGCCCTCGAGGCGATTCAGCGACCTCGTGGTGCGAACTTGTCCCACGATCCAGGCGCCTATGGCCAGGAAGAGGATGGCAAAGACAACCGCCATCACTGGAACGAAGATGTTCTGTGGAGCTCCCAATTGCATTGCCACCGCCAATGCGGCCACGATCGCGAAGCAAGAGATAACCGCGATCAGCGCGAGATCCTCGAATCGACCGCGTCGAAGGACTTCGGATATCTGATCGTCCGTGATGTGGTTGCGACTACTGGTCAACTACGCAACTCCCAACCCATTTCACTCCAAGCCCTCGGCACGTCTTATAAAGTCGCGGCCAGTGGCGGCCGCTCCCAGGCCCTCAAGAACCCTGCGTCCACACTCCCAATTTTATGGCCAGCTGCTGGAGACGGCTTTGGGCATCATCCGAGACGCTGGGGAGGGCTACTCGGCGGCGGACCCGTACGTCAAACGCCTGTGGAACCGCGCCCTCATGGAGCGGATCGAGATCAGGGCCGGCCAGATCGCCCGAGTCGAGCTGCAGGAGCCGTTCGCCGGCCCTTTTCTTGTGTGCCGGTTCAAATAAGGCAACTTTGGTCGGGGAGGGGGGATTTGAACCCCCGACCACCTGACCCCCAGTCAGGTGCGCTACCGAGCTGCGCTACTCCCCGATGGACTCGCTATCGTAGCGGCTTCCTTATTGGCGTCCCGGCCGACCGCCGTACGCCACCAGGCCTCGATGAGTCGATGCAAAACCTGACTCGCGCAGAACCTCCGCAAGCGGCGATTCCATGACCCCGATCCCATCGACCCGCTGCACCTCGACCTTCCCCGCGGCGATCGCGACGCCCATCAAAGCGCGCACGTGCTCGGGCCGCACCTCCCCGCTGGTGAGGAGCGAGCGCCCGCCTCGCTCCAGATAAAGGACGAGCTCGCCCGCGTCCAGGACGCAGTAAGCGCCTGCGGCCCGCGCCATGCGGCCGTCACTTTTGGGCCACGGCAGGATCGCGCCGTACGCGTTGGCCGGATCGCTCGCGGCAAGCGCGACCACTGTTCCGCTGGGCTCGCGCAGAGACCGCAGCCGATCGACGGCTCCCGGCAGCGCGAACTGAGAGCCGCCAAGGCCCTCCACGAAGTAGCCGCGGCGAATCCGTCCCGACTCCTCCATCGCGCGCAGAACTGGATACAGCCCTGTGAAACCGCCCGGCCAGCCTTCGGCGACCACTGCCTCCCTCGTGAGCACGCCATGTCGCTGCAGCAAAACACCCGCCTGCGCGTGCATTCGCTCGGTCGCCGACGCTCCAGCCCCCGTCATCTCGGCAACGAGCGACCAGCGACCCGACGCGCGCGGTTGCGTGAGGCGTGGCAGCCGCGGCCCGCGA
Organism: Candidatus Dormiibacterota bacterium; assembly: GCA_036569865.1. Taxonomy (GTDB): domain Bacteria; phylum Chloroflexota; class Dormibacteria; order Dormibacterales; family Dormibacteraceae; genus Palsa-872. Next base: position 4,030 of record DATCPW010000098.1, on the reverse strand, counting down.
GCCGGTCTCCTCGCGACAGGACCGAGGAGGCGTAGCGGCGCGAACGTGTCGTTGGTCACCTCTCCCGACCACACCAGGTCCCACAGCGCGTCGAGCATCGCCTCCTCGTCCCCGCCTCCACACGCGCCGTAGATGTCGCGGAAGAAGCTCGCGCCGCGAGCCCTCAGATGCTCGCGGAGCCGGTTGTGCAGGTCGCCACTCGGCGGTTCCACGGTTTCGGGTACGAGTCGTGGCGCATCGCCGCGGAGATAAAGGGCGACCTTGCCGTCGGTCGCGCCGAGCCCGCCCCGGCCGACCCAGACGACCTCTCCCATCGAGACGAGCTCATCAAGAAGGCGCGGGTTGTAGTTGGCGACGCGGCCGGCGATGACGTCACGCTCGATTACCGACGCAGGAAGCGCCAGGCCTTGCAGCTGGAACACGACCTCGAGCAGGCGATCGACACCTGAAGCCTTCGCACCAACGCCATGCCACGACGGCAGGAATCGAGCCAGCACCACTGGCGCCACGGACTCGATCTCGCGACGCAGCGCCGCGAGCGAACGGCGCCGCAGCATCCGCAGAACCTCTGGGTGACAGTACTCACGGCCCTCAGCTGCTCGGCGGAACTCGCCGGCAACAATTTCGCCTCGCGCCGCGAGCTGCGTAAGCGCTTCCTCGACCGCGGCCACCGGCAGGCCCCATCGCGTCGCGAGATCCGAGGTGAGGAATGGGACATGGGTGCGTGCCCATCTCCTTGCCAGCGATTCGAGCGGTCGCGGCCCTGGAGCGAGAAAGGCCTCGGGTAAGCCCACGGGCAGGCTGGTCCCAAGCGCTGCGCGATATCGACCGGTATCTTCGGCCGCGATCCAGCGCGACTCGCCCGCCGCCCGAACCGCGACCGCGCGCCGTTCGAGCATCAGCGTGCGCAGCCATTCCGGCGGGATGCCGCGAGCAGTTGCCTCAACGTCGTTGAGGTCCCCCAGGCGGACCAGCAGGTCGTGCGCCTCGTCAGGGTCGCGTGGAAAGCGCTCGGGCAGGAGGCCCTGGAGCTCAACCTCCACCGCGGCGATCGCGTCGGGGTCGAGGAGCTCGCGCAGGTCCTCGCTACCCAGCAGCTCGGCCAGCAGCTCACGGTCGAGGGTGAGGGCCTGAGCGCGCCGCTCGGCCAGCGGCGAATCGCCCGCATACATGAACTCGGCGACGTATGAGAACAGCAGGGACGACGCGAAGGGCGACGCTCGCTCGGTGTCGACCGCCACGACGCGAACCTCCCGCGAGCGGATCCCTCGCAGCAGGGTCATCAGAGCGGCCATGTCGAAATGGTCGGCCATGCACTCCCGCCACGTCTCGGCCAGGATCGGGAAATCCGGATACTGGCCGGCCACCTTGAGGAGGCTCGCGCTGCGCATTCGCTGCTGCCAGAGCGGGGTCCGCTGCCCGGGGCGCCGGCGCGGCAGAAGAAGAGAACGCGCGGCGTTCTCGCGGAAGCGCCCCGCGAACAGTGCAGAGCCTGGCAGCTGCGCCTGCACGAGGGCATCGACTTCCTCCGGGTCGAGCATCAGCTCGTCCAGCGAAGGCGGCGTCTCGACATCGGGCAGGTGCAGCGCGATTCCGTCATCGGTCCACATCGCACGCGCGTCGATGCCGAGCCGTTCTTGCAGGCGCGCCTCGAGAGCCAGGGCCAGCGGCGCATGCACACGACCACCCAGCGGCGTGTGCACGCAAACCCGCCAGTCCCCCACCTCGTCGCGGAACCGCTCCACCACAACGGTGCGGTCATCGGGCACAGTGCCGGTGGCGGCGGCCTGGTCGTCGAGATAAGCGAGAAGGTTTTTGATCGCGCGGTCGTCGAAGCCGGCGCGAATCCGCAAGCGCTCCGCAGCCTTGTCGGGCGAGAGCGCTCGCAGCTCGCGAACCATCTTGCCGAGCGCGAGACCAAGCTCGACCGGCCGGCTTGGCGCGTCCGCGTGCCAGAACGCGACCTTTCCCGACTCGCCGGGCGCCGGTGTGACGAGCACCTGCGACTGGCTGATCTCGGCAATGCGCCACGTGGAAGCGCCCAGGATGAACGTCTCGCCCACGCGGCTCTCGTACACCATCTCCTCATCGAGCTCGCCCACGCGGCGCCCGTTGTCGACGAGGTTCACCGTGTACAGCCCGCGGTCGGGGATCGTCCCAGGATTGGTCACCGCCAACCGCTGGGCGCCGGCGCGCCCCCGGAGCGTGCCAGCGACGCGGTCCCACACGATGCGCGGGCGCAGCTCGGCAAAGTCGTCCGATGGATAACGCCCGCTGAGCATGTCGAGCACCGACTCGAGCGCGAGCGGTCCGAGGTCGCTGTACGGATAGGCGCGACGCACCACAACGGCCAGCTCATCGACACTCCACTCGTCCATCGCGCACATCGCCACGATCTGCTGGGCGAGAACGTCGAGCGGCTTGCGCGGCACGGTGGTCGACTCGATTCGCCCCTCGAGCATGCCTTCAACGACCACTGCTGATTCGAGGAGGCCGCCGCGGAAGTTGGGGATGACGATGCCGCGAGAAACCTCGCCGACCGAGTGTCCCGCCCGCCCGACGCGCTGGATGCCTGCGGCCACGCTGGGCGGCGCCTCGACCTGCAGAACGAGATCGACGGCGCCCATATCGATACCGAGCTCGAGGGTCGACGTCGCGATCAGGCCGCGGACGACCCCGGCCTTGAGCTGGTCCTCGATCAACAGGCGCTGCTCACGCGCGATGGAGCCGTGGTGAGCTAGCACGAGCTCCTCGCCCGCGAGCTCATTGACCCGCGCCGCGAGTCGTTCGGCAAGCCGACGCGAGTTGACGAACACGATCGTCGATCTGTGCTCGCGGATCAAGGCGAGGAGCCGCGGATAGATCGCCGGCCAGATGCTGCCCGCGGGCCTTCCGTTTTCGTCCTCGACCGAGGGCCGCGCCATGTCGTCGACAGGCACCTCGACCGTAACTTCCATCGTCTTCAGCCGTCCAGCGTCGACGATCGCGACCTCGCGGCTCGTCCCACCAAGGAATCGCGCCACCTCCTCCAGCGGACGCTGCGTCGCCGAAAGGCCGATGCGCTGCGGCTCGACCTTGGTCAGCGCGCACAGGCGCTCGAGGCTCAGCGCCAGGTGGGAGCCACGCTTGGTCGCGGCGACCGAGTGGATCTCATCGACTATCAGCCAGCGTACCGATGCAAGGATTCGGCGCGCATTGCTGGTCAGGAGCAGGTACAGCGACTCGGGTGTCGTGATCAGGATGTCGGGTGGGTGGCGCTCCATCGAGCGGCGCGCATCGGTGGGTGTGTCGCCGGTGCGAATGGCGACGGAGAGGTCGGGAGCCACAAGACCCAACGACTGCATGTGGTGACTGATGCCGACCAGGGGCGAGCGCAGGTTGCGGTCGACGTCGTGGGCCAGGGCCTTCATCGGCGACACATAAAGGACGCGACAGCGCTCGGCCTCCGGCGGGGGGACTTCGGTGGTCAGGCGGTCGATGCACCACAGGAAGGCGGCGAGCGTCTTGCCGCTCCCGGTGGGAGCGGCCATGAGCACGTGCCGGCCGGCCGCCACCTCGCGCCAGCCTCGCTCCTGGACCGGGGTCGGGCCGGCAAACGCACCCTGAAACCACTCTCGGGTAGCGGGCGCGAAGAGATCGATTGAACTACCCACCTTCTAATTTTGAGCCGTTCCCGTACCACAAATAGGCGTTCGTTAACGCCAGGCTGTGTATGGTCCGTTCGATGATCGAGCCGCAGCGGTTTCGCGATGTCATGGCCAGCTTTCCCAGCGGAGTCGTGATCCTTACCGCGTTCGGCGAGGATGGGCAGCCACGGGGCTTGACCGTGAGCGCCTTCTGCGCCGTTTCGATGACGCCGCCCCTGGCGCTGGCCTGCATCGACAAGACTTCGAACACGCTGCCCGCGGTTCAGCACACCGGCGGCTTCACCGCCAACATCCTCGCCGCCGGCCGCGAGGAGCTGGCCCGCCGGATGGCGACCAAGCTGACGAGCAAGTTCGATGCCATCGCCTGGCGGCGTCCTACCAGC
>DATCPW010000097.1:0-1539 GCA_036569865.1 Candidatus Dormiibacterota bacterium | reverse complement strand
CTGGTCAACGCGACCAACGGCGTGATAGTGCTTTCCGAGAATGCCGGCGCCCACGAAGAGCTGCAGGCACACGTGTTGTCGATCAACCCTTTCGACGTGGAGGCCACGGCGGCTGCGCTGTACACCGGCCTAACAATTGGAATGGCGGGGCGGAAGCGCTTGAACGAGGGCGCCCGCGAGGTCGTACGCAGCAACGACATCACGCGGTGGATCAGCCGGCAGGTCCAGGACCTTCGCGACCTCGTGATGAGCCCAGTTAGGCCCTAGCTCCGTTCCCCAGCCGTCGCCCACTCCGCCAGGCTGCGGAGGAAGGCCGACGCTTCGGCCGGACCGTCAAGGACCAGGTCGCAGTGGTCGAAAAGGTCGGGCGGCACCTCGGCGGAGCCGACTCCGACGCACAGGCGCGGGCCTGGCTGCCGGCTCGCCAGCCTGAACATCGACCTGTCATTTTCGTCATCGCCCATGACCACAACCCCACTTGGAGTCAGGCGCTTGATCAGGGCCTCAAGGGCGTTGCCCTTGCCGGCGTGAGGCGAATGCACCTCGATGACCTTTCGGCCGAGGCCGCCGTACAGACCGGTCTCGTGGAGCAGCGGCCGCAAGATGTCGAGCACCTTTTGACCGCTTATGGGGGCATTGCGAAAGTGAACGGCGCTGCTGGCAGGCTTGATCTCGATCCACGCCCCGTGGATCGTGCCCAGCAGCTTCGCCGCCTGGGCATTGAATTGCTGCAGCGCTTGCATTTCCTCGGGGGTCGGCGGCGGGAGGCCGCTGTCGCCGATGAGTAGCGCGCCGGGAATGGGCACAAGGTCATCGAGCTCCCTGGGAGTGCGGCTGCTGAGGATCACCACCTTCCTGATCACCGGGACGAGGCGTCGCAGGGCATGTAGCGAATCCGGGAGCGCCGTGGCCATGGTCGGTTCGGGAACGATGTCCGCCAGCGTGCCGTCGAAGTCAGAGACGAGCAGGAGCTCCTGCGGCGAAATCGATGAGAGGGGCGAATTTCGCCAGACCGCGGCGATATCGCTAGATTGGACGCTCACCTACCCAATCTACGCAGGCGGGCGGTGGCGCTGCACAATCGAAGCTAGATCGAGCCCTTGCGGCAGGGTTCCGAACGAGTGTCCCCAATCGCCGCCCAGGCGCGATGCGCAGAACGCATCGGCCACGGCCGGGTCGCCGAAGCGGACCAAAAGCGAGCCCTCGAGCGTGGTCGCGAGGCGCTCGACCAGCCGCCTCGCGCCCGATTCGACCGCGGCCCCGAGCGAGAGCTCCTTCTTCAACTCGACAACCGATCGATCCAACCGTTTGTCTGAGCCGCGCGCCTCTTCGACCTCGGCGATGAAGGCCGTCACCGTTTCCGGCTCGCGGCGCATGGCCCTCAGGACATCAAGGGCATTCACGTTGCCCGACCCCTCCCATAGCGAGTTGACCGGCGCCTCGCGATACAGGCGCGGCATGATCGATTCCTCGACGTAGCCGTTGCCGCCGAGACATTCGAGCGCTTCGGACACGAGCGGAATCGCGCGCTTGCACGTC
>DATCPW010000096.1:0-3386 GCA_036569865.1 Candidatus Dormiibacterota bacterium | reverse complement strand
TGATGCAAGGTAGATAGCGATCACCGTCCCCGTTGCCGCGGCCGCGATCGCGAAGAGGCGCCGTGAAGGCATGACCAGGATGGCCACCGACAGTCCGACCTGCGCGAGGCCGAGGCAGATGAAGAAGATGCCGTACAGCGGGTACTCGAGCAGATGCTCGGGGGCCACCGCGAAGTGGATGACCGCCGCTCCGAGCGTGAGCAGCGCCGCCGCGTTGAGCTGCGCCGAGCTCCTGCCCTCGCGATGCCCGCGCATCCGGCGAAGCCGCGTGGCGATGCTTCCAATCGGGGCCGCCGCGCTGATGTCGCGGCCGGCGACCTGCTCTGCAGACATCTCCGTCTCTCCTTCAGTTGCTCGGGGCGCGGGTAGCGCACCGACTGCAAGGAGCGTGCGGGAGTCCGCGCCGATCGCCAAGGGTGTCGGCTGGCCTCTTCAGGTAGGGCCAGCCGCCCTCTTTCCGTGACGCTGGCTCCCTTGCCGGGAGCCGAACCGGAACGTCCAATAGCCAGATGGGCCGGATCAGCGTGCTGCTGGCAGACGACAGCCTCATCGTGCGCGAGGGACTGCGCGCCCTGCTGAGCATGACCGACGACCTGGAGGTGGTCGGTGTTGCGGGTGATTACAGTGAGTTGGTCGCGCGCGCGCAAGAGCTCGTTCCCCAGGCGATCGTGACCGACATCCGCATGCCGCCGACGTTCCAGCGGGAGGGGATCGACGCGGCCCGGCTCGTGCGCAAGCGACACCCCGGCACCGGGATCGTGATCCTCTCTCAATTCGACGACCCCGAGTACGCCGTCGCCCTCCTCGGCGAAGGCGCCTCCGGCTGCGCCTACCTCCTCAAGGACGGCGTGGCCGCGGGTGACCAGCTGGCCAGGGCCATCCGCACCGTGATCGCTGGAGGCTCACTGCTCGATCCCAAGATCGTGGAAGCGCTGGTCCGGCCCCTTGGCGAGGCGGACCTCTCGTTCGCTGAGGAGGAGCTGCTCGGCCTGGTGGCCGAAGGCCGGGCCATCAACGCGATCGCGATCAAGCGAGGGACCACCGGCGCCGACGTCACAGCGTCGGTCGAGCAGCTCTTCTTCAAGCTTGCGACGCAGGCGACCGGCGGCGGCCAGGCGGGCCTTCGCAACCTGCGCCGCCTCCACCAGGCCATCGTCGACCGCGAGGAGCAGGGCCAGATGCTCAGCCGGCTGCTGCCCGGCGGTATCGCGGACCGGCTGCGCCAGGGCAGGCACGGTGTTGGAGAAACCGAACGCTTGATCGTCACCGTGCTGATCTCCGACGTGCGTGGCTACACGGCGATCGCGGAGGCAGCCGATCCGAGCAGCCTGGCCGGCCAGCTCACGCAGCACCGCACCGTCGCCAACGACGCCGTCCTTGCCGAGCAGGGCACGGTCATGCAGTTCGTCGGCGATTCCGTGATGGCGGTGTTTGGCGCCCCCGAACCGCAGCCCGATCACGCCGACCGTGCGCTGCGCGCCGCCGATGCCATGCACCGAGCTCAGCTCGAGCTGAACCGCCGCTGGGACGCGGCGGAGTTGCCGGCTTTTGAGCTTGGCGTCGGCCTCTCCACCGGGTTGGTCGCGGCAGCCTTGATCGGCAGCAGCGAGCGTGCCGAGTATTCACTGGTGGGCGACGCCGTGAACCTGGCTCAGCGCCTGCAGCAGTTCGCGTCGTGCGGGGAGACGGTTCTCAGCGCGGCGACCTACTCGGCGTTGACGCGACCGCGTGAGGCCGAGCGGCTTGGCCCGGTGCCGGTAAAGGGCCGCAAGGAGCTCGTTACCGCCTTTCGGGTTGTCGCTCCTCCGCGAGATAGATGAGGGTCGCCTTCACGCGGCGGTGAATGGCCGGCTCCTCGCTCAGCTCGAGCTTGGAGAAGATCGAGCTGATGTGCTTCTCCACGGCACCGTCGGTGAGGTGGAGCGACTGTGCGATGGCTGCGTTGTTCTTGCCCTCGGCCACGGCGGCGAGAACCTCGCGTTCCCGCAGCGTCAGCTCGGCGAGTGCCGAGTGCCTGTTTCGAGATCGCTCGGCGATGAGGTTCTCGATCACCTTGGCGTCGACCACCGAACCGCCACGGGCGACCTCGCGGATGGCGTTGACGAGCTGGTCGAGGTCTGAGACCCGCTCCTTCAGCAGGTAAGCGCGGCCGGCGGCGCCCTTGTCGAGCAGCGCCAGCGCGTATTCGGCGTCTGCGTACTGGCTCAGCACCACGACACCGACCGACGGTGCGCTGCTTCTCAGCGCTTCGGCCAGCCGGATGCCTTCATCGGTGTTGGTGGGCGGCATCCTGATATCGGTCACCACGACGTCAGGGTGTTCCCTGTCGATCGCCGCCTGCAGCGAGTCGAGGTCGTCGCAGGTCGCCACGAGGTCGAGCTCGTCGACTGACTGGAGAAGCTCGCGCACTCCCTCCCGGACGATGAAGCTGTCGTCCGCGAGCACGACCCTGATCGGCATCGCACACAGGATAGGGCTGGCCCCACCAATTGAAATGGTGCAGGCACCATTGGGCGCGCGGAGCCTCGGGGCTACGCTGCGGAGTGAGAACATGGCCGTGCAAGTCTTGATCTGCGACGACCAGGAAGCCTTTCGCGCCGCGGCGCGAGAGGTCGTCAACGCAACCCAGGGCTTCGAGGTGGTGGGTGAGTCAGAGACCGGCGAGGAGTCGGTCCTGGCTGCCGGTCTGCTGCACCCCGACCTCGTCCTGATGGACGTCCACCTGCCTGGCATCGACGGGCTGGAGGCAAGCCGCCGCATCCGGGAGGCTTACCCGAAAGTCGCCGTTCTGCTCCTCTCCACCTACGACCGCGAGGAATTCGCGCCACGGATCGCCGAGTCCGGCGCCGTCGCATTCATCTCGAAGGCCACTTTCGGCCCAGACGGCCTCATGGAGATGTGGACCCGCGCCGCCGTCGTCAACTGACGTCGACTGGCTTACGCGATAAGAGGAGACCGCGAAGTTGTGCGGTGACACTTGGGCTGGGGCAGATAAAGGCGCGATGACCGCTGTGGGGTGACAGTCAGGCGGCCTTCATCAGCCCGGAAGCCAGGGTGGCCATGGCAACGGCGACGGCCCGCGTATGGTCGCCGCGAGTGGCCCACTGGGGACGGTAGCCAGGCACCAGCCACCGCAGACCGACATCCCCTCGTCGCAGAGCATGCATCGCCTCGAATCCGTCGAGGAATCGCTGGCCGGTCGCCGTGGTCTTGAGACCCCGGGAGGCTCGCAGTCGATCGCGGGTCGCGATGTGACTGCGCTCGATCGGTTTGGTGGTCTCGCCCGACAGACGATGGAGGCCGGTCCGAATGTGGAGGGAGCCGGGCAGGTTCTGCTGGGCTGCCCTGACGTAGGGCTGATGGTGATCGGTGACGATGGCCGCCGG
>DATCPW010000095.1:0-5173 GCA_036569865.1 Candidatus Dormiibacterota bacterium | reverse complement strand
AAACAAAAGAGCGCTGTTCCCGATACCACCCCATTACACGCAGACGAATGTCCTCTTCATCAAGAAGGTCATCGAGGCCGGCAAGTTCCGCGCGGTCATCGACCGCCGCTACCCGCTGGAGGACGTGGTCGAGGCGACCAGATATGTCGAAACCCAGCAGAAGACAGGCAACGTCGTGCTGACGATCAACGGGAGCACTGAGCGATGAGGGCCGTTGTCTACGACACGTACGGGCCGCCTGACGTTCTGCGGCTCGAAGATGTCGCGAAGCCGGTCCCCAAAGAGGATGAGGTGCTGGTCAAGGTCCATGCCACAACGGTCAACCGATCGGACGTCCACATTCGTGAAGCCAACCGAAGCAGCGGTCGGGCCGCGGTGCCCATCAGCAGGTTGGTATCGGGATTGCGCCGCCCAAGGCAACCGATCCTCGGCAGCGAGTTTGCGGGAGAGGTTGAGGAGGTGGGCGCGGCCGTCACCGAGTTCGCGGTCGGTGACCGCGTTTTCGGCACGACCGGGCTCAGGTTCGGGGCGCACGCGGAGTTCGTCGCAGTGCGGACGAGCGCCCGAATCGCCCATATTCCTGCCGACCTCAGCTTCGAGCAGGCTGCACCGATCTGCGACGGAGCGCTCAGCGCCTGGCTGTGCTTGAAAATGGCAGACCTCCGGCCTGGGCGCAGGATCCTGATCTATGGGGCGTCTGGGGCCATCGGCACCGCCGCGGTGCAGCTGGCCAAGCATCTGGGCGCCGACATCACAGCGGTGTGCGGGACGAAGAACCTCGAGCTCGTGCGATCGCTCGGAGCGGACAGAGTGATCGACTACACGCAGGAAGACTTCACCAAGAACGGCCAAACCTACGATGTCATCCTCGACGCGGTGGGCAAGCACTCGTTCAAGCGCTGTCGGGAATCGCTGGAGCCGGGTGGCTTGTACCTGCCAACGGATGGTCCTATAAATATCATCTTGGCGCTCCTGCCATCGCGAAAGGGAGCCAAGAGGGTGGTGTTCCAGATACCGCCTCGAATCCCAAAACAGGACGTCCTCTTCCTCAAAGGGCTTGTCGAGACCGGCAGGTACCGCCCCGTCATCGATCGGTGCTACCCGCTGGAGGACGTCGTCGAGGCGACAAAGTACGTTGAAACGCAACAGAAGGTAGGCAACGTCGTCCTCACCGTCGCCTGAACGCCAAATGGGCAACGACGCGGTCGAGCGGCCGAGGTACATCCTCGAGATCCACGGCCTCGACCAGCAAAGCGCCGAATCGGCTCTTCCGGCTGCCTTTGCTGCCGAAGAAGCGCCGGAGCTGCTCTTCGACTTTGCGTCCACGCCATTGCGGCTGGTTCTGGAGCGAGCGTAACGACGCAAGCTCGTCTTGTGCTTCGATGACTCGCTCAACGCCGGCGGCCCCCAAGGCGCGGATCAGCTCTTCCTCCAGGTCGGCCTGGCACGCGTAGAAGCCAAGGCGTTCCATGTCGGCTCGGGTCAGGTCGGCACCGAAGCCGGCCCGTTCGAGTGCGCGTTGGAAGTCGCCTTCCTCACCTGCGTCGTAGAGGCCCGCGAGTCGCAGGCCGAAGCCGTGAGGGCCGTACACATCGAGGAAACGCCGGATGTTCGTGGCGCCTCCCATCGGCACGATGGAGATGCCCTCCGCCTCGAGGTTGCGACCGCGTCGTCGAGCCAGCGCCTCGAGGGCAAGCTGGTCGCTGACCCCTTCGACCAGGATCACCCCGCGGGGGATAGCCTGGTCCGTCTGTGTGCGACTGACCTCGGCGTTGACCAGGGTCCCCTCGTCGTAGGCCATGCCCAACAAGGTAGCGAAGGCGGTGGCTCGGTGGCCTTACACCGCGATGTTGCGGCTTGCAAAAAGGCTCCAAAATGACTTCGCCGTGACGACGAACCGGCGCAAGGTCGCGCTGCTCACTCGCGAGTACCCCCCCGAGGTCTATGGGGGCGCGGGCACCCACGTCGAATATCTGGCCCGTGAGCTCCGCCACCTGGCCGAGGTCTCAGTCCACTGCTGGGGCAAGCCACGGGACGAGCCCGGCGTGACCAGCCACCAGCCGTGGGCCGCTCTGTCGGAGCCGAAGCCCGAGTCAGCAGCGCTTCAGGCGATGTCGATCAACCTGGCAATGGGGGCGGCCGTCAAGGGGGCCGAAGTGGTGCACAGCCACACGTGGTACGCGAACTTCGGCGGCCATCTCGCGAAGCTCATGTGGTCCATTCCGCACGTCGTGACGATTCACAGCCTGGAGCCGTTGAGGCCGTGGAAAGCCGAGCAGCTGGGCGGCGGCTACGCCCTTTCGATGTTCTGTGAGCGAACCGCTACCGAAGCCGCGGACGCCGTCATAGCGGTCTCGCATGGGGTGCGTGGCGACATCCTGTCCTGCTACCCGCAGGTCAGGCCCGAACGCGTCCACGTAATCCACAACGGAATCGATCCCGAGATTTACCGGCCCCAACGGTCGGAAGAAGCACTCGTTCGCTTTGGGGTGGACCCGAGCAAGCCGTACGCGTTCTTCAACGGCCGGATGACGCGGCAAAAAGGCTTGCAGCTGCTCTTGGCTGCGGCTCTAAAGATGGATCCGCGCCACCAGCTGGTGATCGTCGCCAGCAGTCCGGACACCACTGAGATCGCCGCTGAAATTGGCGGCCTTGCTGAGCGCGTCCGCTCCGAGCGAGGCAACCTGGTCTGGATCGACCACTACATTCCATTGCAAGATCTGATCCACCTGCATTCGGGCGCTTCCGTGTTCATATGCCCGTCGATTTATGAGCCGTTCGGCCTCGTGAACCTCGAGGCGATGGCGTGTGAGACGGCCGTGGTCGCGTCGCGCGTCGGCGGCATTCCCGAAATCGTCGTTGAGGGTGAGACCGGCTACCTCGTGGACTACCAACCCGATGACGTCGAGTCCTTCACGAGCGCATTGGCCGCTCGCGTTAATGAGCTGATGAGCGACCCGGCCCTGGCGGCAAGGATGGGCAAAGCCGGCCGCCAGCGCGTCTTGCAGCACTTTGGCTGGCCGGCCATCGCCGCCAAGACCGTGGAGCTCTACGAGTCCCTAATGTGATCTAGGGATGAGGAAGGTCTACCGCGGGCAGGACGTCGAGGTCAGCTTCGATCTCGACCTCTGCATTCACGTCGCCGAGTGCCTTCGCGGGCATCCGCGCGTCTTCGACCTCAACCGCCGGCCATGGGTACTGCCTGACGCAGCCACGCCGGATGAGGTGGCCGAGGTGGTGCGGCTGTGCCCGAGCGGCGCCTTGCTCTACCGGCGTCTCGATGGTGGGCCGCAAGAGCAGTACGAAGGGCCGACTACCGTCACGCCGGTACGCAACGGACCGCTGCTGGTGAAGGGCAAGATCGAAGTCACGCGTGAGGACGGTTCGGTCGAGGTGCTGCCCCGCGCCACCCTTTGCCGCTGCGGCGAGTCGCAGCACAAGCCTTTCTGCGACAACCAGCACATCAAGGTGGGCTTTCGCGCGCCAGGCGTTCCTTTCCGACTCCACCTGAGCCCGGTTCGGCCTCGATTCGACCAGCCGATCAGCAAAGCTGAGGATCCAAGAGGGCAATAGCCCCCTCCCCCCTTCAGGGGAGAGGGTCGGCGAGCGGGGCTGAAGCTGAGGCACGACTGGACAACTAGAATCCGAAGCAGATGCCACTAACCAATGTTTCCCTTGCCGACCAGCTCAGGAAGGTTCCGTCGCCGGTGCGCCCGATCGTGAAAGCCGCCATCACGACTGTCAAGGAAGTCGCCCCCAAGGCCGACGAGATCGTTTATCGAAGCCAGGCTCCGCGCTCGAAGAGCGCGATGTGGAAGCTAGTCCGCTATGCCGTCAACGGCGCGAACGTGGTTGGGGTCGGCACGTTCACCGACCACTCGACGATCTTCTTCTATCGCGGTCGCGAGCTGGACGACGAAACCGGTCTGCTACATGGCAGCGGCAAGGACTCCCGATTCATCACCTTGAGCTCCCCGTCCGACCCCGAGCGGCCTGCCGTCAAGCGGTTGGTAAGGCAGGCCTTCAAAATCGCGCGCACCGGCTCTTAAGAGCGGCGTCAGCCTCCGGCTATCGCCCCCACGATCAGGTAGGGCTCTCGACCAGCTACGACGGGCTCGGGCAGCGGGGCGTCGAGCGGTTCGTCGGAGAGGTCCTCCTCGCAGGCGAAGAACCGCAGCATCGCCCGCCGCTTCTTGGTACGCGCGTCACGCACCGTTCCGCGCAGCTGCGGGTACTGCGCCTCGAGCGCATCGATGACCGACCGCTGAGTGACGGGGCCATCGACCTCGAGCTGCACCTCCCGGCCGACGCCGGCGAGCGTGCGCAAGTTTGCCGGCAGCTCGACCCGGATCAAGCCAGCGTCTGCACCTGCACCGATAGCACAGCGGGCAGGTCCCTCGCGATCGCCGTCCAGCTGTCACCAGAGTCGGCGGACGCGTACACCTGACCGCCAGTGGTTCCGAAATAAATCCCGCACGACTCGGCCGAGTCCACCGCCATCGCGTCGCGCAGCACGTTCACGTAGCAATCCTTTTGAGGCAGGCCCTTGGTCAGTGCCTCCCACTCATTGCCACCGCTCCTGCTGCGGTACACACGCAGCTTGCCGTCCATCACGAAATGGTCCGAGTCACTCGTGATCGGTACCACGTAAATCGTTTCCGGCTCGTGTGCGTGAACATCAATGGCGAAGCCGAAGTCAGTAGGCAGGTTCCCGCTCACCTCGTGCCACGAGTCCCCGGCATCGTCGCTGCGCATCACGTCCCAGTGCTTTTGCATGAAGAGCGTGTTGGGGCGGCTCGGGTGCATCGCAATGTGGTGGACGCAGTGACCAACCTCGGCGTCGGGGTCCGGGATGTACGACGACCTCAAGCCATGGTTGATCGGAGTCCAGGTCTTGCCGCCGTCGTCACTTCGAAAAGAGCCGGCCGACGAGATGGCGGTGATGATCCGGTCTTTGTTGGTCGGATCCAGGATGATCGTGTGCAGGCACAGGCCGCCCGCGCCCGGCGCCCATGTAGGGGCCGTCTCATGAGTCCGCAGGCCTGACAACTCCTCCCATGAGGTGCCGCCGTTGGTCGACTTGAAGAGGGCCGCGTCCTCGACCCCCGCGTAGACCGTGTCAGGGTCGGTGAGCGACGGCTCGAGGTGCCATACGCGCAAGAACTCATAGGGG
>DATCPW010000094.1:0-7776 GCA_036569865.1 Candidatus Dormiibacterota bacterium | reverse complement strand
GCCTCACGAAACACGTCCTCGATCGCCAGTGCGCATTGCGGCACGTTCGAGGCGTGCTTCAGGAGCATCACGTTGCCGGCCGCGAGCGCCGGAAGCCCTGCGCGGAAGGCCTGCCAGAACGGGAAGTTCCAGGGCATCACTGCGAGGATCACGCCCAGGGGCTGATACCTCACGTAGCTCTTGGTGGCGGTGCTCTCGATCGGCTCGTCGGCCAGCAGGCGGGCCGCGTTGTCGGCGATCCAGGTCGCGGACCACGCGCATTTCTCAACCTCGCCTTCGGCCTCCACGATGGGCTTGCCCATTTCCGCGGTCATCAGGGCCGCGAACCGCGCTTTCTCCGCCCTCAGGACCCCTGCCACCGACCGCAGGAGGGCCGTGCGCAGGTCCATGCCGGCGTCGCGCCAGGCGTGTCGGGAGGAGTACGCACGCTCGACGGCGGCTTCGATGCCAGCATCGTCCAGCTCTGGAAAGGTGGCGAGCTCCTTGCCGTTCGAGGGGTCGATTGATCTGAGCATGCCTATCAGATTAATGCGGCTCTCTTTACGATTGCACCTAGTGGCCCGCTCACCTGTTAAACGGCGCCTGGACGCGCCTTCGGTTCAGACCCCCAAGGCGCCCGACGGCCAGGTGGACGGGCGGCGCCGCGTGGCGGTCGAGGCCGTGTCGCCCGAGGTCGAGGCCGGCCGCTTCCCAGCCAAGCGCTCGCTGGGCGAGAAGGTCGCCATCGAAGCCGACGTTTTCGCCGACGGCCATGACGCGGTCGCATGCGTCATTCGCTACCGGCACCAGGCGGACAGTGCATGGACCGAGGTGCCGATGTCGGCCCTCGGCAACGACCGCTGGCGTGGCGAGATCATCGTCAGCCAGCTCGGGCGCTACCTCTACACGGTCCAGGGGTGGGTCGACCGCTTCCAGACGTGGCGGCTGCAGCTCGCGAAGCGAATTGCTGCCGGCCAGGACGTGGCGATGGAGCTCAAGGTCGGCGCACAGCTCGTCGAGGCGGCGGCGAAACGCGCCCAAGGTGCCGACGCCGATCTTCTGAGGAAGCATGCCGCGGCTTTGGGAAGTGCAGCCGTGCCTGGTCACGCTCCGCTCCCCGGCCCTCTCCCCCGAGGGGGAGAGGGTGCTAGTGCTGTTTCCGTTGAGCTCGTGCAACTCATGGACCGATACCCCGACCGGAGCGAGGCTGTCATTTACCCTCGCGAGCTCGAGATGCTCGTCGATCCGCAGCGCGCCCGCTTCAGCGCCTGGTACGAGCTGTTCCCGAGGTCGGCCGGCGAGCCCGGCCGCCACGGCACCTTCCGCGACGTCGAAAAACGCCTCCCCTACATCGCGGGCATGGGCTTCGACGTCCTTTATATGCCGCCCATCCACCCGGTCGGGCGAACCAACCGCAAGGGTGCGAACAACAGCGTCAAGGCATTGCCGGATGAGCCAGGCAGCCCGTGGGCCATCGGTTCCGTCGAGGGCGGCCACAAGTCGATCGCTCGCGAGCTCGGCACGCTCGACGACTTTCGCCACCTGCTGGGCTCGGCCAAAGAGAAAGGACTCGACGTCGCGCTCGACATCGCGTTCCAGTGCTCGCCCGACCATCCTTACGTCCGCGAGCACCCCGAGTGGTTCCGCCACCGGCCTGACGGGTCGATCCAGTACGCGGAGAATCCGCCCAAAAAATACGAGGACATCGTCCCCTTCGATTTCGAGTGCGAGGCGTGGCGAGAGCTTTGGGCCGAGCTTCTTTCAATCGTCACCTACTGGATCGATAAGGGAGTCCGCATCTTTCGAATCGACAATCCGCACACCAAGCCATTCCCGTTCTGGGAGTGGCTCATCGGCGAGGTCAAGCGCGACAACCCGGACGTCATCTTCCTGGCCGAGGCGTTCACGCGGCCCAAGGTCATGTATCGATTGGCGAAATGCGGTTTCACGCAGTCGTACACGTATTTCGCGTGGCGCCACACTGCCTGGGAGATCACCCAGTACTTCACCGAGCTGACGCAGACGCCGGTGAGCGACTTCTTCCGGCCCAGCCTGTGGCCCAACACCCCGGACATCCTCACCGAATACCTGCAGACCGGCGGCAGGCCCGCCTTCGCGGCACGCCTCGTGCTGGCCGCCACCCTGGGAGCCAACTACGGCATCTACGGGCCGGCCTTCGAGCTGTGCGATGCGCGCGCCAAGGAACCCGGCTCGGAGGAGTACCTCGACTCCGAGAAGTTCCAGCTGCGCAGCTGGAACATCGACTCTCCGGATAGCCTTCGCGAGATGATCACGCTCGTCAATGAGATCCGGCACGAGAACCTGGCGCTCCAGAGCGACCGCGGCCTGCGGTTCCACACGACAGAGAACGAGAGCCTCATCGCCTACACGAAGAGCACGACCGACCTCGCGGACGTGGTGCTGACCGTCGTCAACCTCGACCCGCATCACACCCAGGCGGGGATGGTCACGTTGCCGTTGAAGGACCTTGGGCTGGACACCGACAAGAGCTACCAGGCGCACGAGCTGCTGAGCGGCGCGCGCTACATGTGGAACGGTCCACGCAACTACGTCGAGATCAACCCCCTGGCCGCGCCTGCTCAGATCTTCAGGTTCCGGCGCCGCGTCCGCAGCGAGCACGACTTCGAGTACTTCTTGTGATAGCCGGGGGCGCGCAGGGCCCAGCTTCAAACCTTAAGACGAGCAAGCGCCGCAAGACTGAGACGTTCGCGCTCGACGACGATCCGCTCTGGTATAAGGACGCGATCATCTATGAGGTCCACCCGCGGGCCTTCTACGACAGCGACGGCGACGGGAGCGGCGACTTCAAGGGCCTGATCGAAAAGCTGCCCTACCTCCAGGAGCTCGGCGTCAGCGCGATCTGGCTGCTGCCCTTCTACCCCTCCCCTCTCCGCGACGACGGCTACGACATCGCCGACTACGAGGACGTCAACCCGATGTACGGCCGCCTGCCCGACGTGCGCCAGTTCATCGCCGAAGCCCACAGGCGTGGCATGCGCGTGATCAACGAGCTGGTCTGCAACCACACGTCGGACCAGCACCCGTGGTTCCAGAAAGCGCGAAGGGCCCGTCCCGGCAGCGCGATGCGTGAGATGTACGTCTGGAGCGAGACCAACCAGAAGTACCAGGACGCCCGGATCATCTTCAAGGACTTCGAGGTCTCCAACTGGACCTGGGACCACGTCGCCAACGCGTACTACTGGCACCGCTTCTTCTCACATCAGCCGGACCTCAACTACGACAACCCGCGCGTCAAGGAAGCGATGTTCAAGACGTGCGACTTCTGGCTCGACATGGGCATCGACGGGATGCGCCTAGACGCGACGCCCTACCTGTTCGAGCGCGAGGGCACGAACTCCGAAAACCTCCCCGAGACCCACGGGTTCCTGAAGGAGCTGCGCAACCACGTCGACACCAATTACCGAAATCGAATGCTGCTGTCGGAGGCCAATCAGTGGCCCGAGGATGCTGTCGCCTACTTCGGCCAGGGCGACGAATGCAACATGGGCTTCCACTTCCCGCTGATGCCCAGGCTGTTCATGTCGATTCGCATGGAGGACAGGTTCCCCATCATCGACATCCTGGCCCAGACCCCGGCCATCCCCGACACTTCCCAGTGGGCGCTGTTCCTGCGCAACCACGATGAGCTGACGCTCGAGATGGTGACCGACGAGGAGCGCGACTACATGTACCGCGCGTACACGCAGGACCGCGCCGCGCGCATCAACCTCGGCATCCGCCGGCGGCTCGCTCCACTGTTGGGCAACGAGCGCCGGCGCATCGAGCTCATGAACGGCCTGCTGTTCTCGCTGCCAGGGACGCCCGTCATCTATTACGGCGACGAGATCGGCATGGGCGACAACATCTTTCTCGGCGACCGCAACGGTGTGCGCACGCCGATGCAGTGGAGCGGCGACCGCAACGCCGGATTCTCCGACGCGAACCGGCAGCGCCTCTACCTGCCGGTGATCACCGACCCCGAGTACCACTACGAGACCGTCAACGTCGAGACGCAGCACCAGAACCCGCACTCGCTCCTCTCGTGGATGAAGAGGGTGATCGCGCTGCGCAAGCGCCACCGTGCGTTTGGGCGAGGCACCCTGGAGCTGCTGCGCCCCGAGAACCGCAAGATCCTCGCGTTCGTGCGGCGCCACGAGTCCGAGCAGATTCTCGTCATCGCCAACCTGTCGCGCTTCCTCCAGACGATGGAGCTCGACCTGTCGGCCTGGAAGGGAATGGTGCCGCTGGAGCTGTTCGGCTCGACCGAGTTGCCGGTGATAGGCGATGCCCCCTACTTCCTCACGCTCGGCCCGCACTCCTTCTTCTGGTTCAGCCTGCAGCCGCGCGCCACCGCGCAGATCCCTGGCGATGGACAGGCCTCCGGGGCGGCGGTCCTGCCCGAGATCAAGGTGGTCTCCGACTGGGACTCGGTGTTCGTGGGCTCAGCCCGGGAACGCCTTGAGACGGTCCTGCTGGGCTACGTCAAGCAGCGGCGCTGGTTCGCGGGCAAAGCCAGGCGACTCAAGGCGGCGCAGATCCAGGACGTGATCAACGTGCCGGGCGTGGACGGGACCGCTTACCTGGTGACGGTGGGCATCTCGTACGCGGAGGGCGATCCCGACACGTACCTCGTGCCGATGGCTTACGCCAGCGCTGCAGAGGCGCCGCAAATCCTCGAGCGGTGGCCGCACGCGGCGATCGCCTGGCTGCGCCCAATGGGCGCCGAGCAGCGCGGCCTGCTGTACGACGCGCTGGGGCCTCCAGGGTTCACCGACGCGCTGCTCGCTGCAATCGCGCGGCGCCGGCGCGCGACCAGCCCGAGCGGAACGCTGGTGGGTTCCACGACCAAAGCCTTCGCGCGCTTGCGCGGCCAGGAGACCATCCGGCTGGAGGCGGCCCTGGCGGTGACGGAGCAGACCAACAACTCGGTGGTGTTCGGAGAGCGCTTGATCCTCAAGATCTCGCGGCGTCTTGAGGAGGGCCTCAACCCGGAGCTGGAGGTCGGCCGCTTCCTCACCGAAAAGACGAACTTCAGCCAGATCGCGCCGATTGCGGGGAGCCTGGAGTTCCGCCGCGACAGGGCCGAGCCGCTGACACTGGCGATCCTCCAGGGTTACGTGCCCAACCAGGGCGATGCCTGGCAGTACACGCTGAACACCCTCGCCCACTTCCTCACCGGCGCCGAGGTGGTCTCCAGCGACGCTCCGCCGCTAGTCCGGCGAAGCATCGTGCAGGCGAGCGCGCACGATCTGCCGGAGGTGGCGACGCGCACTGTCGGCGCCTATCTCGAGTCGGCCCGGCTGCTCGGACAGCGAACCGCCGAGCTGCATGCGGCGCTCGCGTCCGACCCTGCCGACCCAGCCTTCGCGCCGGAGCACATTTCGCAGCAAGACCAGCGTTCCATCTATCAGTCCCTGAACGGCGTGGCGCTGAGGTCGATGGAGCTCCTGCGCAGCCAGCTCAAGAAACTTCCCGAAGACGCTCGAGAGGAGGCGCGACAGGTGCTGGAGCTGGAGCCGCGGATCATGTCGACGCTACGCGCCTTCCTCGGCCGGCGGTTGACGTCGACGCGCATTCGCGTGCATGGCGACTATCACCTCGGCCAGGTTCTGTACACCGGCCACGATTTCGTGATCATCGATTTCGAGGGTGAGCCGACCCGCACCCTCTACGAGCGGCGTCTCAAGCGACTTGCTCTGAAGGACGTCGCTGGAATGCTGCGGTCATTCCACTACGCGAGCGAAACGGCGCTGAAGTCGGAGAACATCCCTGCGGAGTCAACCGTGCGCTCCCAGGCCTGGTCGCGACTCTGGGTCGAGTCGGTGTCGGCCTCATTCCTGCGCAGCTACATGAGCACCGCGGGTACTGCATCCTTCGTCCCCCACGGCACCGAGGACCTCGAGCTGGAGCTGAGGACGATGCTTCTCGAGAAGGCGCTGTACGAGCTGCGCTACGAGCTGAACACCAGGCCGGATTGGGTGCGCATCCCGGTTCGTGGCATCCTTGACCTGATGGCGCCAGCATGATCGCGCCCTCGTTGCTCACCCCCTTCGACCTGCACCTTTTCAACGAGGGCACCCACGGCCACCTGTACGAAAAGATGGGCGCGCACCTGTCAACGGATCCCGACGGCGCTACTTTCGCCGTCTGGGCGCCCAACGCCGACTCGGTCAGCGTCATCGGCGACTTCAACTCCTGGGACAAGGACGCCAACCAGCTGCACCCGCGCGAGCAGTCGGGGATTTGGGAAGGCTTCGTGCCGGGCGTGGGCCACGGCGCGTTGTACAAGTACCACGTCCATTCGCGGGTCACCCGCACCGGCATGGACAAGGCGGACCCGTTCGCCGCGTTTTCAGAGGCGCCCCCCCGCCAGGCCTCGATCGTCTGGGACCTCACCTACGACTGGGGCGACGGTGCCTGGATGTCGGAGCGCTCGCGGGCCAACGGGCGCCAGGCGCCGTGGTCCGTGTACGAGCTCCACATCGGTTCGTGGATGCGTGTCCCGGAGGACAACAACCGGTGGCTGACCTACCGGGAGCTGGCGCCGAAGCTGGCCGATTACGCGCTGAGCCTTGGCTTCACCCACGTCGAGCTGATGCCGGTGATGGAGCACCCTCTGTACCAGTCGTGGGGCTACCAGGTGGAGGGGTACTTCGCGCCCACAAGTCGGTACGGCACGCCTCAGGACTTCATGTACATGGTCGACCACCTGCACCAGCGAGGTTTGGGCGTGATCCTCGACTGGGTGCCGTCGCACTTTCCCACCGACGAGTTCGGTTTGCAGAACTTCGACGGCACTCACCTGTTCGAGCATGCTGACCCACGCCTCGGGCTGCACCCCGACTGGGGCAGCTCGATCTTCAACTATGGGCGCAACGAGGTCCGCGGCTTCTTGATGAGCAGCGCGCTGTCGTGGCTGCACCGCTACCACGCGGACGGCCTGCGAGTCGATGGCGTGGCCTCGATGCTGTATCTCGACTACTCGCGGAAGCAGGGGGAGTGGATCCCCAACAAGTTCGGCGGCCGCGAGAACCTCGAGGCCGTCGATTTCCTGCGCCGGTTCAACATCGAGGTATATAAGGAGCGGCCTGACACCCAGACGATCGCCGAGGAGTCCACGTCGTGGCCGATGGTGTCCCGTCCGACGTACCTGGGCGGCCTGGGCTTCGGCATGAAGTGGGACATGGGCTGGATGCACGACACGTTGAAGTACATGTCCGAGGACCCGGTCCACCGCAAGTTCCACCACAACGACCTCACGTTCCGGATGCTCTATGCGTTCAACGAGAACTTCATGCTGCCGCTCTCGCACGATGAGGTGGTGCATGGCAAGGGTTCGCTGATCCAGAAGATGCCGGGGGACGAGTGGCAGAAGTTCGCGAACATGCGCCTTCTGTTTGCGTGGATGTATGCGCAGCCCGGCAAGAAGTTGATTTTCATGGGTGGAGAGTTCGGGCAGTGGCACGAGTGGGACGTGGAGAGCAGCCTCGACTGGCACCTGCTGAACCACGCGCCGCACGCGGGCCTGAGCCACTGGGTCGGGGACCTCAACCGCGTCCTTCGCGAGGAGAACGCCCTGCATGAGATCGACTTCGACCCGGCGGGGTTCAGTTGGATCGATGCGAATGACAACGAGCAGAGCGTCGTGAGCGTGTTGCGCAAGGGCTCGGCGCCCGACGACCTGCTCATCGCCGCGTTCAATTTCACGCCCCTGCCCCGGCACAACTATCACATCGGGGCGCCGAACGGCGGGCACTGGCGCGAGCTCCTTAACAG
>DATCPW010000093.1:0-6544 GCA_036569865.1 Candidatus Dormiibacterota bacterium | reverse complement strand
ACGCCGACAGTGCCGGCGGTCACGTAAACGGACATGCCGAAGCTTCGCCTCCAGGCCGGCAGCAGGGCTCGCACGTCTAAAGCCGCAAACGGATGGAAGGCGCCGGAGCCGAGGCCGGATGCGCACGCGATCACCAGCAGCAGCGGGAAGGACTGCACGAAGCCGATGAGCGCGAACGTGAGCGCGGTCCACGCGAGGGCGACGCCGGTGAGCCTGGTGCCGTAGCGGTCGGCGATCACGCCGAACAGAGGTTGCGAGATCGCCGCCATGCCGCTGTACGCGAGGCTCACGAGGCCGACGGTCGCCAGGCTCAGCCGGAATCGACCGATCAGGATCGGATACAGAACCGGGATGACACCCACGTAGCTGTCCACCGTCAGGTGGCCGAGCATCAGGGTGAGCAGCTTTCCGCTGCGCAAGAAGACCTTCACTGCCGGAATATCATGCCGAGTGATGCGAGAGCTTCTCTACCTGAGCCAGGCCGACGTCGAAGGCCTCCTCGATGTGGACGCGATGCTCGAGGCAATTGCCAGGGCGTTGGTCCTCTTCTCCTCAGGCGTTACATCGGTCCCACCGCGCACGGCAGCGCGGGCGCCTGATGGGCTGATGGGGGTGATGGCGGGATACGTCCCCGGCGTCGCCCTGGAGGTCAAGCTCGTTTCCGTTTTTCCGGGCAATCACGGGCACGGAGTCCCGAGCCATCAGGCGCTGATCGCCCTCTTCGATGAGAAGGACGGGACGCCGCTCGCTGTCATGGACGGCACCTATATCACGGCGATCCGGACCGGCGGCACGGCAGCGGTGGCGACGCGAGCCCTGGCCCGCCAGGACTCCAGAGTCCTCGCCATTCTCGGCGCCGGGGTGCAGGGCGGCTCACACCTCGAAACGTTCACTCACGTTCGTGACTTCAAGGAGATACGGGTGGCCTCTCGGGACCAGGCCAAGGCTGCCGCGCTCGCGGCTCGCCATCCGATGGCGCGTATCGCCGCCTCGTTCGAGGAGGCAGTGCGAGGAGCGGACGTCGTTGCGTGCTGCACGGACGCCCGAGAGCCTGTCATCCGGCGCGAGTGGCTGAAGCAGGGTGCTCATGTCAGCTCCGTGGGCGGCACCTTCGGGCCCGAGCTCGACCCTGAGACCGTGGCCGCCGGTAAGGTGTTCGTCGAGTGGCACGGCGCCGCCACCAACGCCCCTCCTGCTGGAGCGCATGAGCTACAGGGTCTCGACGCGAGCGCGATAACCGAGGTCGGCGAGGTGCTGGCCGGCACGAAACCCGGCCGGATGTCCAACGACGACATCACCATCTACAAATCCACCGGTCACGCGGTGGAGGATGCAGCGACAGCGAGCCTTGTTTATGCCCGTGCGCTGGCGGAAGGCGCCGGAGTCAAGCTCCCGCTCTAGATCTCCACGAGACGCAACGGGACTGCGTTCACAACCTGAGTGTCGCCAAGGTATCGCTCGGGCTGGCCGCGGCCGTAAGGGTGGATGTGGCCGTGGATGAGCACTTTCGGAGCCAGGTCCTTGACCAGCCTGAGAAACGAGGCGAACCCGCGGTGCGCGAGATCCTCGTTCGATCCCCAGCCCAACGGCGGAGAGTGAGTGAGCAGCACGTCCACCCTCCGAGCCGCACGCGATGGTTTGAGCTTGACGCGGACGGCGAGGCTCAGTGCCCGCCACCGCATCTCGGCTTCGCTGTACTGGTTCGGACCCCGCCGGTAGCGCATGGAGCCGCCAAGCCCAGCGATACGAAGCCCGGCAGCGACGACCACACGTCCGTCCGCGTTCACGCACCCCAGAGGGCCACGTTCGGGAGCGTCGGCGCCTAGCGGGGTCCAGATGGGATCGGACGACCGCAGCTCAGCGTCGTGGTTGCCGGGCACATAGACGAGAGGAACGTCCAGGCGGCTGACTATGTACTCCAGGTAATCGAAAGGAAGGTCCCCCGCGGACACGACGAGGTCCGGGCGCAATCGAGTGAGCTTGTCGGTGTACAGCCCCTCGTCCACCTCATCGGCGATCGCGAGGATCCGGGTCACCTGCGCGAGGTCTACGCGAGGACTTCGCGTCGCTGCTGCAGGCGCTCGAGCTCCGCGGCGCGGATCTTCTCGAAACCCTCTTCGAGGCCCTGCTTCAGCATGGCCGTGATCTGAGGCGCCGAATGCAGCCGCGGCAGGTAGACGAGATCCGCCCCCGCCGCGTAAAAGCTGAGCGCCTGCGGTATGTGCTCGGTGGTCAGCATCACGCGCGCCTTCGGACAGGCGGCCCTGATGTTCTTCAGCATCCTGAGGTTGTTGGTCCCCCGCAGGATGTCGTCCGTGATGCTCGACAGCACGAGCTCGGCTTCCTCGATGCCGGCGTGACGGAGGGTGTCCGCGTGAGCGATGTCTCCGTAGATGCAGCTGATCTTCCGGTTACGGAGCTCGCGCATCACGCTCGGGTTGAAGTCGATGACGAGGATCTTGCTGAGAAAGTCCTGGTCGGCAGCAGCCTCTCCTGCGTGCTCGAACTCGTAGAGGATCGAGCTGGCATCCCTGAAGAAACCGAGGAAGACCACGGTCTCATGGCGTCCTTCAGGCTTGGGCTCGGCATCCGTTGCCGAGTCCAGGTCTCTGATGCGAAGGACCTTGAGCGCGCGACTCAGCACCTTCTGGACGGCGTGGCTCGCGTTGATCATGTAGGTCGAAACCACGGCGGTGAGCGCAAACGTGATGATGACCACGGTCACGACATCGGTGGTGATCTGGGGATGGGGTTGTGTCGTCAACCCGAGGGATGCGATGACGATCGAGAACTCGCTGACCTGGGCAAGGTTGATCGCCGGAATCAGGCTGGCGCGATGGCCGAGGCGCAGCCCGTAAAGGATCGGCACCACCGACAGCCGGCTCACAATCACGAAAGCCGAGGCCGCCAGCGAAAGCCCGAGGAGCCCTGCGAAATGGGCCAGGGCGGCGTGATCCTCGAGGCTCGGCACCGGGATCTGCATCCCGAGCGCGACGAAGAACAGCGTGACGAAGAAGTCGCGGATGCTGACCGCTTTCGCCATCACGTCCAGGTTGTAGGGGAAGGTCGAAAGGCTGACTCCGGCGATGAGCGCACCCATCTCGCGCGACAAACCAATCGCTTGCGCGACGCCGGCCAGGAAGAAGCACCACGCGAGGGCGCTGACCAGCACCAGCTCGGGCGCTTTGGCCACCGCGCGGAACAGGTGAGGAAGGATGTACTTCGAGATGTTCAGCGCACCGACGACGAGGAGCGCTCCCTTGAGGAGCGAGAACGCCAGGGGAAAGAAATTTGGATTGGAGAGGTTGGGCTGCACCGCAAGCATTCCCACCGCCCACAGGTCCTGGATCACGAGGACGCCGAGGGTGACCCTTCCAGGCAGGGTGTCCAGCTCGAACTTGTCGTAGAGGAGCTTGACGACCACGAGGGTGCTCGAGAGGCTCATGCACGCGGCGAGGTACAGCAGCGAGTAGTCGCCCGGTGCGTTGCGCACGCCGATCAGGTAGAAGAAACCCCACCCGAGTGCGATACATATCGGCACCTGCAGGGCGCCGGTGAGGAGAACAGGCGCGCCCGCCGACGCCAGCTTCTTGAGGTCGATCTCGAGCCCGATGATGAAGAGCAAGAGGATCAGGCCGATCTCGGCGACCGTCTGGATGCTGGCCTGGTCCTTGACGAAATTGAGCACGTTCGGACCGATGACGACCCCGGTCACCAGGTACGCGAGGATCAGCGGCTGACGCAGGCGCCAGCCGACGAGCGCGAGCAACGCAGCGGCGCCGACGCAGATGCCGATGCTGGACAGCAGGTCGTTCCCAAAGGCTGGAGCGATCACGAGTGCTGGGTGGCCTTTTCCCCGCTCCTCTCAGCTTGAGCGACGTCAATGTGATCCCAACGGCGCTGCAATGACGGCCAATCGTCCGGGTTGCCGAGGATCAGGAATCGAGGGTGATGCATGGACTCGATCAGACCAGTGACCAGGGGGTCCAGGAGACGCGATCCATCTTCTGGCTGATCGGCCTCGCCCAACCAGCGGCCGATGCCGCGTGACCTCGTGTTCTGGCCGATGCGCTGGCTTTTCGAGCCCGGACAGTACAGCGACACGAACACCCCTGTGCCCTTGAGCTGGCGCGCCAGGCCTTCGGTGAAAGCGGCGAGAGCCGCATGCCCGCTGTCGTATGGGATGGTCATCGGGTCACCCGGCAACAGGCCGCCGTACGAAACGGCATTGACCACATGGCCGGACCCACGTTCGGTCATATGCGGCAAGAAGTTGGTGACAGTGCGCACGGGTCCAAGGAGGTTGGTCTCGAGCATCCACGTCCAGTCATGCGTGGATATCTTGTCGAGCTTGCCCTGAAGCAGAACGCCGGCGGCGTTGACCAGAATGTCGACCTTCCCCATCGCCTTGATGGAATCGCGCACCAACGAGCGTACCGAGGCGTCGCTGCGAATGTCAGTCGACAACGCGATCGCGGATTCGCAGGTACCGAGCTTGAGCACGTCCTCGACGGTCTTCTCCATCCGGGGCGTGTCGAAGTCCGCGACGACGAGGTTGGCGCCCTGGCGCGCAAGCGCTTTCGCGATGGCTTTGCCGACCCCGCTGCCGCCCCCGGTGACGACAGCGACCTTGCCTCCCAGCGCGCCTCTAATCTGTGGCTTCGCCTCGTCAAACAGTCCCGGCACGGCGATCACTGTAATGGGAAGGGCGGCTGCCACCACCACCGCGCCGCATCAGTCTCAACCGACGCCACCCACTTGACCCAGGCGAAGCCACGCCGGCCCGGCGCCACGAGCCTGACCGGAAAGCCGTGGCCGGTTTCCAGCGGGGCACCCTCGAGCCGGGTCGCCAGGAGCAGCCCCGGCGCGTCGCCAATGTCAAAGCGCCGGCCGTAGCCCGTCACGGACCGGATATAAACGCTCGAAACCCCGTCCAACCGTGCCGGCACCACCCGGCTCAACCAGACCCCCGCCCACTCCTGCTCCGAGTACCAACCTCCGGTGCAGTCCAGCACCGCCGTAACCCGATCGTCGAACTGATTCAGGTCGTCGTAGCTCCATTGGCGGCCGCCTACCGCGAGGCGCCACTGGGTGGTGTCGACCGCAGGCGGGCTGTCGAACATCCATTGGGTCGGGACCGCATTCGCGGACTTGTAAGAGCCGGTGGGCGCGCGGCGCGCAGCCGGCAGCGCCGCCACGCCAAGAATCGAGGCGGCCACCAGCCCCGCGCCCTTGAGGAAGTTGCGGCGGCTCAGGTCCGCACGCCGCAGCTTCGACGGACGGGCAATCACATGCCAGATGACGAAGGGGATCACGCAGATCGCGGCGCCCACATGGAAGTCGATGGCCGTCAGGTAGCCGATGTCAGGTCGCCCAAAGCTGTGAACGAAGCCGAACAGGATCGAAACGACCACGCCGAGCGCGAGGACCAATGACGCCCAGCGCATGTGGCGCGGCCGCCGCAGCCCGCGCCGGGCAACCAGCGTCTTCCAGGGCACCAGGAGGACGATCGCCACGCCGGCTGCGGCGTGGATGACAAGGGTCGCGCGCGCGGGCTGGCCGCTCAGCTCGAACGCCACCCACCCACTGGCGAAGGCCAGAGTGAGGAGGCCAAGCAGCGCCAGGTTGGTCAGGCGGCCACCGCCACGCATAAGCTCAAAGGTAGTCGCCAATAGATAAAGGAGGAGATCGAGTTGAAGGAGGGGCCGCAGCCGCCGCGACTGGTGGTCTGGTGGGAGGGGTTGGAGACGTGGGTGCAGCTCGCGATCTCGTTTCCGATTTTTGGTGTGCTCGCCTTCCTGATCAACATCGGCCTTTTCAGCCAGCCGGTTCCTCGCTCGATCCTTTATGGCCTGTTCGAAGGGGGCGTCCTCGCCGGCCTCATGGCAGTGGCGACGCGCACGGAGCGAGGCCGGCGCGGCTGATCCGGGCGGGCGCCGCTTGACGGGGCCTCGGCCATAAATCCATACAGCGGTGGTAGCCGAAGGAGGCCGGGGCGCGCGTTTTGTGATCAGAGTCAAGAGCAACTAGCGCGGTTGTCTCTGTGCAAACTCACAGTCGCCACACACAAGGCGCTGAGTCTTCGTCGTCAGCCTCGATGGCAACGCTCGACGAGCGAATAAACATCAGAGGAGACGAAGACATGAACGGAATTCGTAACACAGTCGCAGCGGCCGCGATCGCGGGGTCGATGCTCATAGGAGGTGTTGCCGGAGCGGTTATGTACGGGGCCACGACGATCGGCGCCGCCGCGGCCACAACCGCAGCCACCGCAGCAACAGCTGCGACAGCGACACGGGCCGCCAACACCCCATTCGTATCCAACGAGACCGCGGCTCACGAAGCCGGGGAAAGCGCCGCCCGTGAGGCTCAGGAGAACGCCGGCATCCGCCCGACGGTTCCCTAAGCGTCACTCTCCAGGGGGTGCGCGGGATCTGGCTCCGCCAGGCCCGCGCCTCTAGGGAGTCCCCCTTCATTGGTCGGCCGGTAACGAGGCTGACCCCGACACCGAAGGGCGGAGGCCGGTGAAATGCCGGTCTCCGCC
>DATCPW010000092.1:0-5724 GCA_036569865.1 Candidatus Dormiibacterota bacterium | reverse complement strand
TACCTGCGCCCAGCAGGATGCCGGCGACCACGAGTAATAACACTCCTGCCACCGACGAGTCGACTCGTCGAGTCGGGTCTCCGGTCACCACGTAACTGATGCCAGCGACCAAAACGAACATTCCGACGATCGCGCTGATCCCACCCCAGCGGATGCGGGCCCATGTTTTGGAATTAGGGGCGAATGCCTGCGCATCGCCGGACGGAGCAGTGTCGATCGACAGCAGGCGTTTCGACGTGGCTGAGTAATACACGCGGCCACGCCGCCTGACACCGCGTCCGCCGCGGCCGCGAATCCTCGCCAACAAAGGTAGACCGCGATCGTGAAGACAATCGGAGCGACAAAGACCCGAAGCCAGAATGACTCCGGAAGCGTCGAGACGAGCGCAAGTCCAACCAGCAAGGTGCCAAGTACTGCCCAGATCACAGCCCACAACCAGAGGCCCGCCGCTTGGCCGAACGCGAGTCGTCCAATCCTACATTGGGATATACTTCCGGTATAGACCAAATCGCGCTTCAAAGTTCTCGTGTGATCGGAGGTTCCAATGCCTGAGCGTGTAGTAGCAAAACTCTTTCGTAATGGCCGAAGCCAGGCGGTCAGGCTGCCCAAAGAATTCCGCTTTCGTGGCGAGAAGGTTCAGGTTCGGCGGGTCAACACTGGAGTCCTCCTCGAGCCTGTCCTTGACGTCGAGGACTGGTTCGCCCGACTAGATAGTGCTGGCCCAGGCGACTTCATGACAGCCGGACGCGATCAGCCGATCACGCCTTCCCGCAAGATCCTCGATTGACCTACCTGCTCGACACCAACGCCTGCATCGCGTTGATCAATGGTCGGCCTGAGGCGGTGCGGCGACGCTTTGCGCGCGTCAGTGCGGGTGAAGACGTAATCGCCACCTCCTCTGTGGTGCTTTTCGAGCTCTGGTACGGAGTTGCTAAGAGCCAGCACGCCAAGGCGAACGCTGAACGCATCGCCACCTTCCTGTCAGGTCCTCTGGAGGTTATGGACTTCACCGCAGAAGACGCGGAGCAGGCTGGTCGGATTCGCGCAACCCTTGAAGGGCTCGGTAAACCCATCGGTGCGTATGACCTACTCATCGCCGGCCAGGCTCTTCACCACAAGGCAACATTGGTCACCTCAAACTCGTCTGAGTTCAAAAGAGTGCGAGGTCTTCGGCAGCAGGACTGGGCCGCGCCGGGCCGGTAAGCCACGCCGTCAGCTCGCTGTAACTACCGCTTATCGAGAGCATGCCCGCCGCGACTACTAAAGAAAGACCCCTACGACGTCTCGACTCACGACTGTGGGGCCGAACAGGGTATTGCGCGAACCGTCCCGGCACTGGGCTGGAGGTTCAAAGTTCCAACGCTCGCGCTGGCGTAAGGACCGTGGGGCAACCGAGGGTTGCCGCTCCGCGCATCGCGCCCTTCTAGTACGGCTTGGCGGTTCTTCGCGTTCGTGGCATCGAGCGCGTCCGGCTCCACGCCGACCTCGGCGAGACCCAATGGCACATTTACGAAGAGCGTGAAACGCCAGCTCAATTCCTGGGTGAGCAGGCCTCCAAGAATCAAGTCGGCGGATGCTCCGCCGGCAGCCATGGCACTCCACATCCCAAGCGCACGATTACGCTCTCGGCCTTCCTTGAACGTCGTTGTCAGAAGCGACAGTGCCGCGGGCGAGACCAAGGCGCCGGACTCAGATAAGACAACTTTGTCGAGGGTGTCGGAGCTTGAACCCTGGGCCTCAGGCCTTGACGCGTTTCCCTGATGCCGCGGACCTCTCGATGGCGGCGATGACCTCGTGGCGCCGGACGGCGTCGGCGAAGTCCGGCACGGTGTGAGTCCCGTTCATCCGGGTCAAGTTCGACTTCTTTGATCACCCGCAATCTCCTTCCGTGTCGATATACTTGCGACCGCAAGTATCTTAATCTCTGGTGATTGCATATGCAAGTACTTTCGAAACCGGACGCCGCCGCTCATTTCGATCGGATCCTGGCGAAAGAGGTGCCGGGGGGGCGCGGGTTGAAGGCTTGGGACGCGCTGCTCCGGGCCCACGCCACGCTTCTGCGCCAGCTCGAGACCGATCTCGATAGCAAGACCGGTCTCGCCCTGGCCGACTTCGACGTGCTGGCTCAGCTCGCCATCGCTGGAGGTTCGCTGCGGATGACAGAGCTGGCGGACCGGGCCCTCATCTCACGCTCCGGTATGACTCGGCGCGTCACCCGGCTCCTCCACGAAGGCCTGGTTCGTCGTGCCCACGCCGATGCCGATGCGCGCGGCGTCGTGGTCCAGCTGACAAACTCCGGATTGGACCGTCTGACGGTCGCAGCTCCGGTCCACATCCGCGGAGTTTCCGATCTATTCCTCACGAAGCTGGACGACCAGGAGCTCGCCGTTCTCGAGACCGCCCTCGCCAAGGTCACCCTCGACTGCACCTTTGGCTAAGGCGTAGACACCGACCCCTATCTAGCTGCTCCTGAACCACAACATGCTCGACAGGATCGCGGTCACGGACAGCCAGCTCATCGCGTGGAGCTGGAAGCAGCCCTTCCACGACCCTTTCTTGTTGGCCGGCTCAGATAAGGGCCCAGTGTCTGGTTTCGGTAGATAGCGGAAGGGGCCCGCGATTGCCTCACGGTCCTGACCTGTACGTCCTTTGGCTTGGACTCACAACGCCGCCACCGATTGCGGTCGGAGCGAGTTCGCATCGGCACGGGAGAGGCTGTGTTACAAGCTCTCGGTTTCGTTGTTCGGCGGGAAATTGTGATCCGGCTGAGTGCAGCTAAAGCCAGACAACGTCCGTAATGGTCGATTTTGAATACAAAATGGTCGGGGGCCCGGGATTTGAACCCGGGGCCTCACGGTCCCGAACCGATGTAGCGCTCGGTTCGGGGAGAGTCGCCAGAGGGACAGCCCTGATGCTTTCGTCATCCTGTCGACGTTACTGATCCTCACCATCCCGGCGCGGCGATCTGACCAGCAGCGCAGTGCCTGACTACCACCCACCGCGTACGATCGACGCGTTGAGCGCCAAAGTTCCCAGGAGCGCCGAGGCACCGCACCGCTCCGGGTCGTGGAACGTCCTGAAGAGCGGGTACCACGCGTTCTCGGGGCTGATGTGGGTCACGCCGCGCACTCCCTCTCTTCGCCTTGGCATCGTGGTCGTGATCCTGCTGGCCGCGGGCGGGTTCCTGCTGCGCTTCACGAGCGTCGAGATCGCCCTGCTCGTGCTCGTGGGCGCTCTGCTTCTTGCCGTCGAAACACTCAACACGTCGATCGAAATGCTGTGCGACTACGTTCAACCGAAGCATGACCCGAAGATAGGAAAGATCAAGGACGTGGCGGCCGGCGCCACCGGCGTCACCGAGATCGGCGGCGCGATTGCCGTGGCCATCCTCTTGTGGCCTCATGTCTGGGCGGCGATCCACAGATAGGCGCAACTCTGACAAGTTGCTGCGCTTGTTACGCGAGACCGATCACCGTGTAACCGATGGCACGCGACACAGTCACGGCAAACGCGATGGAGCTTCCGCCAGTCGTCTCGGCTGCCGAGTGGCAGATGGCTCATGACGGGCAGCTGGTCAAGGAGAAGGCAGCCACACACGCACGGGACGCGCTTGCCGCGGAACGTCGCAGGTTGCCCAGGATACTGATCGACAAGGACTACGAGTTCGAGGGCCCGGCCGGCAAGTCCAGCCTGCTCGACCTCTTCGATGGACGCCGCCAGCTCATCCTCTACCACTTCATGTTCGCTCCCGATGTCGAAGGCTGGCCGGTGGCGGGGTGTTCCGGCTGCACTATGTTCGTCGACAACCTCGGCGACCTCGTCCAGCTCCGAGAACGGGACACCTCATTCGCCCTGGTATCCCGGGCGCCCCTCGCGAATATCGAGGCTTACAAGGAACGCAAGGGTTGGACCGAGCCTTGGTTCTCGTCGGCAGGCAGCGATTTCAATCGCGACTTCGGCGTCACCACCGACGACGGTGAGACGTTCGGCCTCAGCGTTTTCCTCCGCGATGGCACTCGCATCTTTCGTACCTACTTCACCGCGGGTCGCGGGGTCGAGATGCTGGGCACCAGCAGGAGCTTCCTCGACCTCACCCCACTCGGTCGGCAGGAGGCCTGGGAGGACTCACCCTCTGGGTACCCCCAGACACACTAGACGAGAACCTCGAGGCCCGGATCCGATTGGCAGGCGGCGAACCGGATCGCGGGTTTCACTGTCACCGTCGAATTCAGTTCTTGTCGGGGCCCCTGAGATTTGAAGCCGGCGCCTCACAGTCCCGAACTCTATGGTGCCGTTAATTTGAGACACCGGAGGATGCGATGGAATTCCTACGAAAAGTAGACTTCGACCGCCTCGTTGCAACCAGCGAGCGGGTGTCGCAGACGCTGATCGGTCACGATTCGGGGGCGTCCAGTTGCAGCGTCAACTGCATCAAGACCCCGCCCGGCGAGGGTTCGCCGGCGGGCCTCCACAAGCACATGGTCGACCAGCTGTTCTACATCCTCAGCGGCACCATGAGCCTGGAGATCGAGGGTAAGCGATATGAGGCCGGTCCTGGAACTCTTGTGGTATTCCCAGCAGGCATTCCACATCGCAATTGGAACGGCGGCAGCGACGCGACCGTGCACCTGGCCATCAATTCACCCTTGCCGGACCCCGCCCTACCCTTTGCGCAGTCGATCGACTGAGCTTCGTTCTCAATGCGCAGGACCGGACCCTGGACGGCTCGGGAAGCGCCCGCGCGCGCTAATTCGCTATCTCGTGGCTTGGATGTTGGTGACCAGGCGGTAGCGGTGTTCGGGCCGGCCCGGCCCGCCATAGCGCATGGTGAGCTCCACCTTCCCCAACTGGCAGAGGTGATCGAGATAGCGACGCGCCGTGACGCGGCTGACGCCGGCCTCATCCGCCACCGCGGTCGCCGCCAGGCCTGATTGCGACCGGTTCAACGCCAGGATGATCAATTCCAGCGTGGCGTCGGACAGGCCCTTCGGCAGGGGTTCGTTGCGGGCGGTCCTCAGCGTGCCGAAGATGCGGTCCACATCGGTTTGCTCCGCATGGCCGATTCGCTTCATGCGATCGCGGGCCGCGGCGTAGGAAAGGAGCTTCTCCTCGAAGGTCGCGAAGAGAAACGGCTTGATCAGATAATGGACGACGCCGCCGCGCATCGCCGCCCGCAGGCTCTCGACCTCGCGCGCCGCTGTGATCGAGATCACGTCGACCGGAGGATGGTCGTCTTCGCGCAGCTGCTGCAGCACCTCCAGGCCCGAGATGTCGGGCAGGTAGATGTCCAGCAATACCAGGTCTGGCCTCAGCTGGTCCACGCTCGAGAGCGCTTCGGCGCCGTTGTGTGCTCGGCCGGCGACGGCAAAACCAGGCACGCGTTCGACGTAGGCGCAGTGGAGGTCCGCGACCCGGTAGTCGTCGTCCACGACAAGCGTGCGGATCATGTGGCCGCCGTCACCCTCAGCGGAAGCCGGACGGTGAACAGGGCGCCGCCATCATTGACCACGCTCACCTTGCCCCCATGCCGGTGGGCCACCTGGCGCACCAGCGCGAGGCCGAAACCGCGGCGTTTGCGCCCCGGGCCGGATTTCGTGCTGAACCCTTCCTGGAAGATCTGGCCGTTGAGGTTTTCTGGCACCCCTGGACCAGAGTCGTGAACGCTGATCACGACCTCGTCTTGCTGCTGGGTAACAGATACGCTGACCCACCGCTCGGTGCTCA
>DATCPW010000091.1:0-2900 GCA_036569865.1 Candidatus Dormiibacterota bacterium | reverse complement strand
CGGCAAGGGGCAGGACCAGGTGCGCAAGCTGGTGGCCGGCCCTGGCGTTTTCATCTGCGACCAGTGCATCGATCTGTGCCAGGAAGTCCTCGAGGACGACAACCGCTCCGCAGGCACGAAGAAGCAGAAGACAGGCTTCATCCCCAACCCCAAGACCATCTGCGCGGCGCTCGACCAGTACGTGATCGGGCAGGAACGCGCCAAGAAGGTGCTGTCGGTCCAGGTCTACAACCACTACAAGCGCATCTCCGCCTCGAAGTCGGTGGGCGATGTAGAGCTGACTAAGTCGAACGTGCTGCTGGTGGGACCGACCGGTTGCGGGAAGACGTACCTCGCGCAGACCCTCGCCAAGATCCTCGACGTGCCGTTTGCCATCGCCGACGCGACCAGCCTCACGGAGGCCGGCTACGTAGGCGAGGATGTCGAGAACATCCTGCTTCGCCTCATCCAGGCGGCGGACTTCGACATCAGCCGCGCCGAGCGCGGGATCATCTACATCGACGAGATCGACAAGATCGCGCGCAAGTCTGACAACCCGTCGATCACTCGCGACGTCAGCGGCGAGGGCGTGCAGCAGGCGCTGTTGAAGATCCTCGAGGGCACCGTCGCGAACGTGCCGCCACAGGGCGGGCGCAAGCACCCACACCAGGACTTCATCCAGATCAACACGACCAACATCCTTTTCATCTGCGGCGGAGCGTTCGATGGGTTGGAGAAGGTCGTCGAGCAGCGCATCGGACGCAGGGCGATCGGCTTCGGCGCCCCGCACACCAAGATCGAGCGCAAGGCGGCCTCCGAGACGCTCAAGCTCATGCAGCCACAGGACCTGCTGAAGTACGGGTTCATCCCCGAGTTCATCGGGCGCTTGCCGATCATCGTCACGCTGCACCACCTGGATCAGCAGGACATCGTGCGCATCCTCACGGAGCCGAAGAACGCGCTCGTGAAGCAGTACCAGAAGTTCTTCTCGCTGGACAACGTGGAGTTGGTTTTCCAGAAGGGCTCGCTGGATGCGATCGCCGAGCTCGCGCTGCATCGAGGCACTGGTGCGCGCGCTTTGAAGTCGATCATCGAGGAGGCGCTTCTCAACTCGATGTTCGAGATCCCCTCGCGGCCCGAGATCAAGCGGTGCTTGATCTCCGAGCGGTCGATTCGCGAGGCGCTGGAGCCGGAGTTCGAGCTGGGCGAGGAAGGCGACAGCCCGGCGCGCCTGGTGGGAGAGTCGGCCTAGCTTCTCACCCGGCCTGGCGCCAATCAGCACGGCTGGCGCCACAAGTGCCTAATTCGCGCGGTTTTACCGCTCGTTTGGCGCATAACGTGCGGAAAGGTCTTGGGCGCTAGTCGAACCGAACTTTGTGTGCCTTGGTCCTCTCGGCCTCGATGTGCTTGGGATCGCCAGCCTGAGCGCGAATGCGCGCGTCGCGCTCAGCCTCGAAGCGCTGCGTCTCTTCATTCGCGTACTTCACCGCATCCTGAGTGAAAGCCTTGCAGTGATCGACAAAACCATCCACGTCAACCCCGCGAAAAACGATGGTGTTCTCGGAGAAATGCGAAAAGGCTTCTTTCTTGACCGCCGTGTCACCGATCGTTCTGGGTCTTCCCCAGTAGTCCCGAAATGCCTCCATCCATTGATCTGAGGGCGTGTCGCTGAGCTTCACCAGCACATGCCTGTGTTCGTCGACATCCAGACCTTCGGCAACAATTGGGGTACTCATGGTGCACGAACTCCTACCGATGGATTCGATCTGAGCGCTCCGCGCGAGAGAATCGTCACCAAACCATCGCACGTTCCGCCCTAGAGCGCCGACAAGCACGGTTGGCGCCAAACGTGCGTAATTCCCGCGTTAACACCGCTCGTTTGGCGCCAAAAGTGCGAAACGGGCATGGGACTGCCGAATCCAGCGGCGAGTATTCTTCGGCGGTGGAGGACCTTCGCGGCAAGACCGTGCTCCTCACTGGCGCTTCGACCGGCCTTGGGCCGCACATCGCACGGCGGCTCCACCAGGCCGGCGCGAAGTTCGTGCTCTCGGCGCGCAACGGGGAAGCGCTGCAGCGGCTCGCCAAGGAGATCGGCGAATCTCGCGTCGTCGTGGCCGACCTGTCGAGAGCCGGCGAGCCCGAGCGCCTCGCCAAAGAGGCCGGTGATGTCGATGTTCTCGTCTCCAACGCCGGCGTCCCCGTGAGCGGCAGGCTCGCGGAGCTTGCCATCGACGAGATCGATCGCGCGATCGCCGTCAACCTGCGGGCCGGGATCGTCCTCGCGCACGAGCTTGCTCCGGCCATGGTCAAGCGCAAGCACGGCCATATCGTCTTCATGTCCTCCGTTGCGGGCAAGGTTCCAGCGGCCGGGGCAAGCATCTACAACGCGACGAAGTTCGGCATCCGTGGGTTTGGGCTTGCGATGCGCGAGGAGCTGTGGGGAACCGGTGTCGGTGTTTCGGTGATCTGCCCGACCTTCGTCAACGAGTCGGGAATGTGGGCGGAGACCGGACTCAAGGCACACCCGATGGCAGGAGAGGTTTCCCCCGTGCAAGTGGCCGAGGCCGTCTGGAGCGCGATCATCAAGAACCGTGGCGACGTCGACGTGGTGCCGATTCAGCTCAAAGCCAGCCTGAAGTTCACAGCTGTCGCGCCGGGTCTGGCCGCCACAATCGCACGCTCCATGGGCGCCACCAAGGTCAGCGACGAGCTGGGCGAGCGGCAGAAGCACAAACGCTAGACTTCAAGGACCATGAGCCGCGCCGAGTTCGTATCCGTACCCTCGCCGGCACGTTCGCGCTAGCGATCCTCCGCCGGCGACTCCAGATCCCAGCTCAGCACCTACGAACACGCCCATGAGCAAGACACCGAGTTCCATGCCGCCCGCCTTCGATCCACAGGCCATCGAGGCCGGCTGGTAC
>DATCPW010000090.1:0-12418 GCA_036569865.1 Candidatus Dormiibacterota bacterium | reverse complement strand
TTGGGCCCGGCGCCGCGCCGAGGCAGCCGCTCGATCATCGGGATCAAGAAGGCGAGAGTTTTGCCTGAGCCTGTGGGCGCCTCGATGACGACATCGCGCCCTTGCATGAGGGCTGGAATCGCTTCAGCCTGGACTTGAACCGGCTCGTCGATTCCGAGTGCGGCCAAAGCCGCGAGGGTATGCGGGCCTACGCCCGCGTCAGCGAATGATGACAACGTTTTCTCCTGATCCTCTCTAAGGTCGTATTTGCCGCGACGATCAGGACACCGTTACCGTTACGGCGAGAGAGGACCCGAGCGAGCGGGCCGGCAGGAACCGGCCGAGGCACTCACTCTACCGGTTTCGCCAGAATCACGTTTCAGGCACGATACAAATGCCTCGATGAACATCCTCGTCACTGGCGGCACCGGCGCACTGGGACGCGAGGTGGTCAGGAAGCTCCGAGCGTCGGGCCACACGGCCCGCATCTTGAGTCGAAAGCCGAGCCCCGAACTCGATTGGGCGCAGGGCGACATCGCCACTGGAGCCGGTCTCGGCGAGGCCCTTATCGGAATCGATGCGGTCGTCCACGCAGCCACGAGCGCTGCCCAGCCGTGGAAGCTGCGCGCGACCGACGTCGTGGGCACGCGTCGCGTCCTCGCCATGGCGCGCGCGGCCGGCGTTCGGCACGTCGTGTACATGTCGATAGTCGGCATGGAGGGCGTTACCTATCCCTACTACAAGTACAAGGTCGAGGCGGAGGCGGTCATGCGAGAGAACATCGTGCCCTGGACGATCCTTCGCGCCACCCAATTCCATTCGCTCATGGAGACCTTTCTCTCCGCGTTCAGCATGGTGCCGGGCGTGGCGATGATCCCAAAAGGGTGGCAGTTTCAGCCCGTCGATACCGCCGATGTCGCCAAGCGCTTGGTCGGGGTGGTGACAGGCCGGCCCGCCGGGTTGCTGCCTGACTTCGGAGGCCCTGAGGTGAGGAACCTGGGCAGCCTCGCGCTGCCCTGGTTGGCGGCACGCCAGTCGCGCAAGCGTGTGGTCAACCTGCAGCTCCCTTTCAATTTCAGCCGCCAGTTCGCGGCAGGCCTCCTTCTCACCCCCGAGCACAAGGACGGCACTACGACGTTTGAGCAATTCCTGGAGAAGCGGTACCCTCGCCAAACATGAACGGTCTGGTCGACAGGTTCGGACGGACCGGGTTTGCGGCGCTCTCAAGCCTCATCTGGGCCCTGCCGATGGCCGCGTGGGCCGGGTCCGCCGATCTCTCGCCAATCGACAAGACCGCCTATCCGTGGATCGCTCTTGGGATCGGACTGGTGATGCTCGTCATCTGGATCGTGCTGCTAACGCGGCTGGGCCATATCCCCGTCTCGCAGCGGCAGCGGCGTTTCGACATTGGACAGATGTCCCGGCCCGAAAGGGTCTGGATCCTGGCCGCTGCAGCTTTCGGCACGGGGCTCATCGCCTGGCTGAACGCCGCCGCCACCGTCGACTGGGGACCGCTGGGCAGCGCGGTTGGCGCCGGCAAGGCCGGGCCCACCGTGTTTGCCGTGGTCCTGGCGATCTTCCTGGCGGCCATGGTCGCCGGCATCTGGTTCAGCTGGCGCAAAGCCGGCGCGGCGTACAGCACCCGAATCCACTAGAAGCCCTCGCGCGTTTGGCTGGGCGACGACCCTGTCTGGAATACTTGCTTGCGCAAGCAAGTAATAGTACGTAGCTGCGGCAAGTGGCCGCTTCAAATTCCAGGAGGAACAACCAATGGTCAGGTACGAAATCGATCCAAGTCACACCAACGTCGGGTTTTCGGCGAAGCATCTGGCGGTGTCCACCGTACGCGGGCACTTCAGCAAGTTCGACGGCTTCTTTGAGGGGCCCGACGACGACTTCACCAAGGCACGCGGCGAGGTCAAGATCGATGTCGCCAGCCTCAGCACGAAGACGGACCAGCGGGACACGCACCTTCGCTCGGCCGACTTCTTCGACGTCGAGAAGTTCCCTTACATGACCTACAAGGTCACGGGTGTCGAGCACATCGAGGGAGACACCTACAAGGTCAAGGGCGACCTCACGATCAAGGACACCACCAAGCCGATCACCCTCGAGGCAACTCTTGAGGGCCGTCTTCCGGACCCGTTCGGCGGCAAAGAGCGCCTCGGCGTCACCGCCAAGGGCCAGATCAACCGGATGGACTTCGGTCTTAACTGGGACGGCATTGCCGGGGCAGTGCCCATGGCGAGCCATACCATCAAGCTCGAGATCGACGCCGAGATCGTCGTCAAGGCAGCGGAGGCCGCGCAGGTCTCATAAGGAGCAGGAGCGAATGGGCGGGGGAAATCCCCGCCCCCCGTTCCAACCAGCGAGATCACCCTTACCATGGGCCCGGTGTCAAAGGTCAGCCGCGCGAAGGCGCTGGAGTTGTGGGAGGTTTTGTCGCGCGCGCACAGCACGATGAACGCAGCCATAGAGAAGGACATGCTGCCCGAGGCAGGCATGCCTCTGGCCTGGTACGAGGTGCTTCTGCACCTCGGTCGCGCACCGCAAGGGCTGATGCGATACCAGGATCTGGCCAAGGTCGCCGGCATCTCTGACAGCGGGGCTTCCCGCCGCCTGGAGCAGATGGTCAACGCCGGCCTCATCGAGCGCAAGTTATGTTCAACCGACCGCCGCGGTGTCTACGCCCACATCACGCCGGCCGGTGAAGCGGGATTTGAGAAAGCGAACGCGGTCTTTCTGCGCAGCCTTGACCGCAACCTGGCCAGCCATCTCGAGACCGACGACGCGGACGTGGTGAGCGCCGCCCTCTCGCGACTTTCCCAGAAGTCCGTCGTTTAGCTCGTCTCCGCCTTCTTGGCGAGCTTCGACAGTAGGGTCCCAAACTCCTTCGATACGCCCGGACCCAACATGCCGCCCAGGAATCCGAAAGGCCCCTTGATCTCGACCGTCTGACTGATCTTCGTCTCTGCGCCCACCGGTTCCACCCGACAGTTGAACCGGAACATGGTCCCAGGAATCACGTTGGTCTCGAGGGCGAAGAAACGCCCCGGCTCCACATCGACGATCCGCATCTTGTGATGCTGGCCCGCCTTGGTGTTCATGATCGCCCTGCTGCCGGTGGCGAACGGCCCCTCCAGCTCCATCGTGCTGACATTGGGATTCCACTCACCCCAGGTGGAGGTGTCCGACCAGATCTTCCACACTTTGTCAGCCGGGGCGGTGCTCACTA
The DNA here is from genome assembly GCA_036569865.1 of Candidatus Dormiibacterota bacterium. Lineage (GTDB taxonomy): Bacteria > Chloroflexota > Dormibacteria > Dormibacterales > Dormibacteraceae > Palsa-872. The sequence continues at coordinate 9,204 of DATCPW010000090.1, read as the reverse complement.
CCGACGTTCCGTATTCAGCCATAGGTCGGATTCTATAGTCCCGATGTGAAGTCCTCCGGATTCCCCCTCGGCTATGGCATCGACTTCGGGACCAGCAACAGCGCGATCTCCATCGCCTACGCCGACCACGTCGATGTGCTCAAGCTCGGCGCCGCACGCTCTTCACCCACTCTGCCCTCCTTCGTCTACCTCCATCGGTCAGGACGGCGCTCCGCGGGCGACGAGGGGGTCAAGACCTTTCTCAAGTCGGGCCACCGGAAGACCGATTGCTGGAAATGCCCGCTTGCGCCGTACGGCTGGGACACCGAATGCCGCCAGTACCGAAAGGGTGGCGGCTGCAACGACGCGCGGCTGCTGTCTGGCGTGAAGCACGAGCTGGCGAAGCTCGGCTTTTCGGGCACCAACTCATGGGCCACCGATTTCTCGGTATCGACGCTGGTCGGCGTGGTCCTCGAGCGGTTGAAGGCCGAGGCGGATACATGGGTCGAACGAGCGCCAAATCGGGTCGTGCTCGGCCATCCGGTGGTGTTTGCCGGCGCCGACCCGCACGACCGGGCCGCTTCAGACGCTGAAGCGTTCAAGCGCCTCGAGCACGCCGCGACCGGCGCTGGTTTCACGGAGATCGCATTCCTGCCGGAACCAACAGCGGCAGTGATCGGCGAGGAGAAACACCGCGGCGTGGAGATGGCTGTCGACTTCGGCGGCGGCACCTTCGACGCCGCGATCATGGACTCCCGCGCGGGTACGCCCCGCATCATCGGCATGGCGGGCGTGGCGGTGGGCGGCGAGATTCTCGACGGCGTCATGTTCGAGACGAGCGTCGGCCCCGCGCTCGGGCTCGAGCGCCTCCCGAACTGGCTCTTCAACGAGCTGCGCACTGCCAGCTCGGTGAGGCTCTTGATGGCCGACCCCGGCATTCCCTCCATCCTCGCCAGGATCGGTGGCCGCGAAGCCGAGCTGGTCCACGCGCTCCTGTACGAAGGCCATGCGTACGACTTCTACAAGGCGATCGAAACAGCAAAGATCGCGCTGTCAGATTCCGAAGAGGTCGAGCTCAGCTATCCCGCGTTGGATCTGCGGATACCGCTGAGGCGCCACGCTTTCGAGTCGATGATTCGTCCCGAGCTCGACCTGGTCAAGCGGGCAATCACCTCTGCGCTGAAAGAAGCTTCGGTCGAAGCCAAGGATGTCGACCGCGTGCTTTTGACAGGCGGCTCAGCCTACATTCCTGCGTTTCGTGCCGACCTCGTGGAGACGTTTGGCGCAGATCGCCTGGAACAGCGCGACGCGTTCACGGCCGTCGTGCACGGCCTCGGCGTTCGCGCGCAGCAGCTCTGGTCCTAGCCCTCCGCGACTGACAGCCGGCGCACGACCACAGGTGGAGCCTTCTCACGGGTCCAGTTCAGAAAGACGATGACGGCCATCAATAGAGCGGTACCGACAAGCTGTGCTGGATAAACGGGCTGGTTGAAGCCCCAGGGTGGTGGCGCCCAGGCGATCAGGGTGAAGGCGACCGGGTAGGCCATCTCGGCAATCGTCGCGAGCGAGGCCGGCGTTTTCGATAACGCGCGGTAGTAAAGGAGAAGCGCGAGCAGTCCGGGCACTATGGCAATTGCCAGCAGGTTCGGCACGAAGTCACTCACGCGGTAGTGGCCGAAACCGCCGAGGCCGCTCTGCGCCAGCACGATGATGACCAACACGGGGAGAGCGAGCGTAAAGCGCAGTGCCGTCATGCTCCAGAAGGAGATCGAGCCAAGCGCAAATCGACCGAGCACCGTACCGCTGGCCCAAAGCACGGCCGCGCCCAGCGCCAGAAGCCCCACCTCGATGCGGCCGTTCTGCAGCGCCGAGATCGGTGACAGGGGATCGTTGGCGAAAACGACCATGTAAACAGCCACGACCGCCACAGCAGCAGCCGGCCAGAACCACGGCTTCCGTCTCTCGCCGAGCACGATCCAGGCGAGCACGATTGCGATGAGGGGCTGGGTCTGCTGGAGGACGACTGTCTCAGCGAACAGCTGGTGCTGCGCCGCGATCGAGAAGGATGCGGTGAACAGAATGGTCGCGAGCGCTTGCGCCCCGGCGGCGATGATGGCCACCGCCGTCCAACCCCGCGCGCCGAGCAGCCGAAGCTCGTGACGGCTGCGGATGAGCACTGGCAGCAGAAAAAGGGTGATCAGAGCATCCTCGGCGACGACGATCTGGGTCGCGCTGAGGTGCTGGACGAGCTGGTTGCGGAAGTACGCGTCTGACGCCCAAAGGGTCGCCGCGACCGCCACAAAGACCACCGCGTAACGATCGATAACTCGACTCATCGGCCCCTTTTTCAACCCTTCCGAGTTTCGAATGCTTCCAAGCTCAAGCTCGGCTTCGATCCTGCATGGACGCCTCGATGACGTCAGCAGCCCTAACGTCGCCGGCGCCCGCCCTCTCGCGAAGCCGGTCGGCGACTTTCTGCTTCTTCACCGCGCTCCCACCCGGTCCCGCCTTGAACTTGACGTGGCTGCGCACGATCCGCAAGCGCATGGTCGCAAGCCGGCGCAGGCGGGAACCGTAGAACTTCCCCATCTCAATAGGCTCGTAAGCGGCGTCCGGCTCATATGCCTTGAGGAGCCGCCCCAAGGCGCCGGCGACGTCGTCGGGGTCGGTCGAAACAAATTCCGCGTCGCATTCGAAAGCCACCGCCCGGAAATGAAGGGTGGCTTCGCCGGCGTCCGTTTTGTCCACCCAGTCATGTGGCGACCACGCGAGAAAGTCCGAGACGAAGAACGTCACGTGAGGGTTGGCGCGAACGGCTTCGAGCGTCGGATCGCCCTGGACGCAATGCAGCTCGATCATGTCGTCGGTTTTGACGAAGGGCAGGATGCTGACCTGCGGGTATCCCTCGGGCGGGCACGCGATCAGGGTGCCGTGGCGCATCTCCGCCACGAATCGGTCGGCGGCCTCCTGGTCGGGCGGGTAATTGGAGCTGGCGAACACCTCACCAGTGTCGCTTACGCCGCGGCTAGCAGGCCTGTGCGAACTGCCCGAAGGCTGCGTACGGATGGATGATGGCTCCGGTTCGCAATCGAATTGGAATTGCGAAAATCGGTGAGCCCATGTACGTGTAGCGGCCGTCGGTGGGCGCTAGGGCGGGGTTCTCGCGATCGCGTGCGAACCAGTTGAGGAAGATCCCGTCCTGCGGGTGCCACACGGAACCCGCCGCGGTATTGGGGTTGCCGTCGAGCGAGAACCACACGCCCGCCAGGGGGTCGCCGGTCTCCAGGTCCGACGAGCACGCGCCCGATGTGGGAAACCGATACGGCGGGACGACATTGATGCCGAACGGGTTGTCGATCCACTCGGCGATCTCGTGGCTCAGCGCGTGGATGTCGGAGAAGCCCCCGTTTGGGGCAGCAGGAAAGTGCGAAAGGCCGTTGGGCGTCAGGTACGCGGCGAAGAGGAAGGTGCGGATCTTCTCTTTGCCCTCGAGAGAGATCGGCGCGTTGCTGGCCGGCGATCCGGCGCCGTGGCCGCCGGCCGTGCAGCAGCGGGTGAAGTTGGAGTTGCTGTAAAGGACCACGTTGTTGGTCAGGAAGATCGGAAGGACTGTTGGCCGAAGGTCCATGTCGTCGATCAGCTGAGCGAGTTGCTCCTTGAACCAGGTGGAATCGACTCGGCCGACCATTACGTTGCCCGGGCTCAGCACAGCGACTCCCAGGCTCTCGGGGACCTGGATCGACACGGTCTCGGCGACGCGCGGCTGGCCGAGGATCACGTGGTAGCCGGACCCGACCTTACCGAACTGGGCCCGCGCGAAAGCGTCGCCGTACTGCACGCCGAAGTCGTTGGAGATCGCGAAGTCGGCCGGCGTGAAGATGGGCGAGGCGATGGTGTCAGCCACGTTGTCCGCGGCATTCATGGTCGCGTTCTGCGCCGTCGCGACATAACCGTTGGGAAGGGAGGGGGACGGCGGGAGGTTGAGAACCGCCACGTTCTGGGCCCCGGCCACGAACGTGAAGCTCAGCGGGATGATCCGGGTCTCGACCGTGGTCGACTCCCCGAGGCTGGGATCCGAGCCGACCATCGTGAAGGGGTAGACATGGTCGGTCGTGTCCGTAAACGATGAGCTCCAGTGCGGAACCGTCCGTGGCTTCCTGTCCGAGGCGTTGCCGTTCGCTGCGGCATCGGGCCACGAGGCGTTGGTCCCGTCAGCCGGACCGGCCGCGAAAACGCCTGCCGACGGTATCAGCGCGGACGCGACGAGCGCAACGCACGCCAGCGCCCACGACACACCCAGGTTTCGAGACTTCAACTGGCGGCCACTCCCATCCTCTTTGCTTCGTGCACTTAGGCCCCGCGGGGGGCTACGTGAAGAATAGGGTGGCCGGTGGCCATTTCATCCGGCTTAACGCGAATTCAGCAAATTCTTGTGAGAGTCAGCCCTCGTCTTCGGCGACCGCCGTTTCCAACGCAAGGTCGGGGTGCTGGACGGCGTAGACCTCCTCCTGGCGTTCGTGCCCTTCCAGCCGGCGCTTGCCCACGCCGACCAGCCGGATGTCGTCTCGCAGGATGTCGGCGACGATCGAGTAAGTCGCGGCGGACACCAGGATCTGGTTGCCGACCGCCCGGCGCCGCAGCTTGGCGCACCGGTTGACGGCGGGCGCCCGGTAGTCACGATCCTGGGCGTCAGCCTCCCCGGTGAGCACAGCCATGCGGACGCTGATCGGGATCTTGTCGGTCCACAGCTCGGACATGAGCGCCTTCTGAGCGTCGAAGGCGGCCGCCACCGCATCTGTCGCCCGAAGGAAGACCGCGAAGAAGCTGTCACCCTCCCCTCTTTCCTTGAGTACGACCCCGCCATTGCCCTCGATGGCTGCCGTCAGGAGCTGGTCGTGGCGCTTCATCGCCGCGTACATCTGAGCCCGCTTCTGGAGCCAGATCGGCGTCGACTCGACGACGTCGGTCATCAAAAAGGTGACAACGCCGTCCGGCAGCAGATCCCCGTTGACAGGTCCGGGGGCGGTCAAGGCGACGTCGCCCGCGTCGTCCCTGGGGTTCAGGTTGCCGACAACGCCGAGGTAGTCGTCGATCGTCTTCGCCCGGCGGAAGAAGTGGACGTTGTAGGACGGGAGAAAGCTCCAGCTCGAAAAGCCATCCAGAACCTCGCCCTCCCGGCAGATGTCTGGGGCGACGCTGAGCAGCTGCCCCAGCTTGGCCGTCGCCTGCGGGTCGAGCTTCAGCTCTCGAGCCGCGTCGTCGCTGGTCACTCTTTCGAGCGCCTGGTCGGCGTCGACCGCCAGGCGGATGGCCTGCACGAAGGTGTCGAGCTCCCCCTGGACCTCTCGGCAGCGGTGTAGCTGTTCCAGGCTGAGCTTCACCTCGGTGTCGCCGTTCGAGGTCTCATCCGGCGCGAACATCGCGATGACCCGCTCGAACGTCTCGTCCACGGCCAGCTCGCGAGTGGTTCGCTGATAGAGCTCGCCGACAGTCGGCCAGCGGCCGTTGGCCATGAAGTAGTCAGCGGCCGCCTGTTCGTACAGCCAGGCTGAACCGTTCAGCTGCAGATCGACCCCAAGGGCAACCTGCAGGAAGGCGACCATCGTGCGGTACAGCTCCTGGACGAAGACGGACCCGCCGACGCCGGCGACCTTGATCTCTCCGTCGAGCCCAAGAGAAGGGTTGGGCTTGGATGCCCCATCGCTGTAGGTGAATGCCTCGAAAGCGACCAGGTCGCCGTGGTTTCGCAGCTTGATTCGGGTCTGCGACACGCGCTGCCCGGGCCCGGCGACGTCGGGGCTGTCAGCCACGTGGACCAGGCCGCCGAGACCCCACGCCCGCTGGATCGGCGCCCGAAGCTGGGATACGAGTGAATAGAACCGCTGGATGAACGCCAAAGCCTCCTTGCCCATGCCCGTGTCAAAGCTGTCCTGGTGGACGGCTCGCAGGTCGTCCTCCCAGGCTGCGGTGACAGCGCTCCTCAAAGCAACGACGCCGGGCTGCATAGGCGGTTTCTCTCCTGAACCGGGCGTTCGGCCCACTTTTGCCGGATTACGCGAGAGGACAGGGTAGTCTGCCCAAAAGGGGGTTCGCTACATCCAACGTTTCAGCCTCGCGGCTTGGTCTGCAAAAAGGTTGCAGCCAATACGCACGCCGTGGGATGTTTAACCGGTGACGGCTCACGACGGGCACGCGATCGAGACCATGCAGGTCGAAAAGCGCCGCTATAAGCCTTCGCCCGAGTTCAGCAAGCAGGCGAACGCCCAGCCCGACATCTACAACCGCAGCTTCGACGAGTTCTGGACCGACGAGGCAAAAAGGATCACCTGGTTCGAACCTTGGAAAGGCCTTTACGAGTGGAAGCCGCCCTACGCGAAGTGGTACCTCGGCGGCAAGCTGAACGTCTGCTTCAATTGCGTCGACCGCCACGTCGAGGCGGGGCACGGGGACAAGGTCGCCTACTTCTGGGAGGGCGAGCCCGAGGACGAGAGGCGCCAGATCACGTTCGCCGAGCTGCAAAAAGACGTGGTGCGGTTCGCAAACGGCCTGAAGAAGGTCGGCGTCAAGAAGGGCACGCACGTCGCGATCTACATGGGCATGATCCCCGAGCTACCTGTGGCAATGCTCGCGTGCGCGCGCATCGGCGCGGCCTTCACCGTGGTGTTCGGCGGATTCAGCGGCGAGGCGCTTTCGGATCGCATGAACGACATGGAATGCGAGGTGATGCTCACGCAGGATGAGGGCTGGCGCAGAGGCAACCGGGTACCCCTCAAGGCCAACGCAGATGCAGGAATGGCCTCGTCACCGACCATCAAGAAATGCGTGGTCGTCAAGCGAACGGGCGGCGACATCACAATGACGGACGGCCGGGACGTCTGGGCTCACGACATCACCAAGGGCCTGAGCGAGGATCCGGAGTCCTGCCCCTGCGAGCCGATGGACTCGGAGGACCTCCTCTACCTTCTATATACAAGCGGGACGACCGCGAAGCCCAAGGGCATCATCCACACGACCGGCGGCTACCTGGTCGGGGTCGCGACTACGCACCACTACATCTTCGACATCAAGCCGAGCTCGGTGTACTGGTGCGCGGCCGATATCGGATGGGTGACCGGCCACAGCTACATCGTCTTCGGACCTCTCGCGAACGCGACGACCGGAATCATCTACGAAGGCACCCCCGACTTCCCCGACAAGGATCGGTGGTGGCAGATCGTCGAGCGCTACAAGCCGGACATCCTCTACACCGCCCCGACCACGATCAGGACGCACATGAAGGGGGGCCCGGAGTACGCGGCCAAGCACGACCTCAGCTCATTGAGATTGCTGGGCAGCGTAGGCGAGCCGATCAACCCGGAGGCGTGGGTTTGGTATCGGGAGCACATCGGGGACAACCGCACGCCGATCGTCGACACGTGGTGGCAGACCGAAACGGGAATGATCCTGATCACGCCGCTGCCCGGAATCACCACCCTGAAGCCAGGCTCGGCGACCAAACCGTTCCCCACGATCGACGCGGCGGTCTTCGACAACAACGGCAAGGAGGTCCCTCCCGGCGGCGGCGGCTACCTGGTGATCCGCAAACCGTGGCCGGCGATGTTGCGAGGAATCTACGGCGACCCCAAGCGATACGAGGAAACGTACTGGAGCCGGTGGAAGGACACGTACTTCGTAGGCGACGGGGCGCGCATCGATGAGGACGGCGACTTCTGGCTGCTGGGCCGCGTCGACGACGTCATGAACGTCTCAGGCCACCGCATCTCGACGATCGAAATCGAGAGCGCGCTGGTCAGCCACAAAGCTGTTGCCGAAGCGGCGGTTGCGGGCCGCAACGACGCCCAGACAGGACAGGCCATCGTCGCCTTCGTGACGTTGAAGGCCGGCCAGGAAGGCTCGCCCGCAATGATGAAAGAGCTTCGCAATCACGTCGGCACGGTGATCGGAAAGTTCGCAGCGCCGGCCAACATCGTGTTCACGCCCGAGCTGCCTAAAACACGGTCGGGCAAGATCATGAGGCGCCTGCTGCGCGACGTCTCCGAGAACAGGCCGCTCGGCGACACCACAACGCTGGCCGACCCAACAGTCGTCGCTGAGATCGCAAGGCGCGGTAAAGAAGAGGCGGCGAAAGAAGAGGGCTAGCGACCTTAGGCCGCCCAGCGCAACCCCGGCGCACGCGCCCGTCTGAAAACCACACGGTCGGGCGGCACGAACCGAAACTCACGACCAACTTGCACCACCTGCCAGCCGCCTTCATGCACCAGGCGATGGTGGAAGTAGCAGAGCAGGACGAGGTTGGAAAGGTGGGTCGGACCACCCCTGGACACCGAGATGATGTGGTGGGGAGTGGACCAGTTGACCTGACGATTACAACCGGGCCAGCGGCAACCGTGGTCTCGCGTACGCAACGCTCGCCGCGTCGGCGCCGACACCACCCGCGTCGCCCGCCCGACATCGATGACCATCGAGTCGGCAAGCAGAACGCGAGAGATGGTTGAGTCGCAAGCGATCCGCTCCAGCGTCCGAGTCGAGATCGGAAGCGAGAGCTCGAGGTCGGCCGGCGGTGCGCCGACTTCATTCTTCAAGCCCTCGAGAGTGGTCGTCAAGTTGATGTGCGGCTTGACGCCGTTGCGCCGGGGCAGCCGGCCCTCGTCCATAGCGTGCTGCACCAGCTCGGTCAGGGAGTCGGCCATCCGCTGCTTATGGCTCCGCTCGTCATCAGGCCCGAGGCGCTTAGCCAGCGATTCGAGCGCGGTCTTGAACGCCGCCCCGCCTTCAGGGTCGAGGATGGCGTCAACACAAAACATCCCATCTCGCATTTGGCTGATGTCGAGGCGGCGCCGGGTGAAGTCGGCCTCCGCATCGTTGAAGAAGCCATCAGGGTCGGCGACATGCCGGGCGACGCGACAAAGGTAGCGCAGGCTGCCGACCGAATAGTCGCGGGCGTGCTGCAGCATCTCGTCTTCGTCGAATAGCTCGCGCTTGTCCCCGAGCTGTTCACGCAGGTGGCAGAGCAAGGCGGTGGACTGGTAGCTGACCTCGCCAGAGCGGAGCGCCTCGGCAATCTTGGGCAGCGTTTCGAGCTGTTTGCCGACACAGAGACGATCGGCTACCGAGGTAACCGACATACCACAGAGCCGGCTGAGCCAGGTGACCACACCAGCGCTCCCATCAGCCAGGTTGTCGCCACCCAGCTGAGAAGAGCGTGTCTCCGCCGAGAACTCACCT
>DATCPW010000089.1:0-9047 GCA_036569865.1 Candidatus Dormiibacterota bacterium | reverse complement strand
GCGTTCATCCACAGGCTTGAGATGGAAGGAGGCATGAGTTGAATCAGGACCAAGTCTGGTCCCAGGTCCAGGAGGAGCTCCGGTTCCAACTGGCGAAGCGGACCTACGACATGTGGCTGAAGAACACGTCAGTGCTCTCGGCCGACAACAACACGTACCGCATCGGTGTGCCGAGCAAGCTCGCCAAAGACTGGCTGGCCGACCGCTTCTCCGGCCTGATCCAGGAGACCCTCCAGGCGGTGACTGGCACCGAGGTGGATATCGACTTCGTCATCTCACCGTCGGGCCACCGTCCAGCCATCGCCACCGTCGACGTCGACAGCCTGAGCTCCGGCAGCGACACCGGCCGGGATAACGGCGCCGAGCCGTTTGACGATGCGCCGCCGATACCGCCATCCGAGCTCAACGTTCGATTCAAGTTCTCGTCGTTCGTCGTCGGTCACAACTCCCAGTTCGCTCACGCTGCCGCCAAGGCTGTGGCTGAGGCGCCCGGCGACAGCTACAACCCGCTGTTCCTGTACGGAGGTGTCGGTCTCGGCAAGACGCACCTGATGCACGCGATCGGCCATGAGGTGCACGACAGGTTTCCTCGCAAGCGTGTCGTCTACCTCACGTCAGAGCAATTCACCAACGAGGTGATCAGCTCCATCGCCACAGCGCGCATGGGTGAGTTCCGGCACAAGTACCGAACCGTCGACGTCCTGCTCATCGACGACGTGCAATTCCTAGCCGGCAAGGATCGCACCAAAGAGGAGTTCTTCCACACGTTCAATGCGCTCCATGAGATCAACAAGCAGATCGTGATCTCGTCGGACCGGCCGCCCAAGGAGATCCCCACGCTGGAGGACCGCCTACGATCGCGATTCGAGTGGGGCCTGATCGCCGACATCCAGTCGCCGGACTTCGAGACCCGCCTGGCGATCCTTCACTCCAAGCTCGGTGATAACAGCGCGCTGGTTCCCGAAGAGGTCTTGAGTTTCATCGCCCACAAGGTGACGCGGAACATCCGCGAGCTCGAGGGTGCGCTGACGCGCGTCCAGGCTTTCGCCGCCGTCCACCAGCGCCAGGTTGACGAGGACGAGGCTGCCCGACTGCTCGCCGACATCATCCCGGCCGGCACCCGCAAGCCGATCAACGTCGAACGCATCCAGGCGCTGGTCGCCGACTACTACAACGTCACCCTGGATGACATGAAGGGAAAGCGGCGCGACAAGCACATAGTGTTTCCGCGCCAGGTGGCCATGTTCCTGGTCCGCGAGGAGACCCCGTCATCGCTTCCGGCCATTGGAAAAGCCTTCGGCGGACGCGACCACACCACAGCCCTCCATTCGATCGAGAAGATCGCGAACGAGCTCAAAGAAGACGAGCGGCTGCGTTACGAGGTCCAGGCCATCCGCGAAAAGCTTTACGTGCAATGACAACCCTTTCCACACTTTGTTGGACTGAGGCGGGGAGAAGCAGCGCGTTGGCTGCACCCGCAGGATTACTCCACAGCGAGGACACAGGACTTGGCATGGGAGCGGCCAGTTGCCAAGCGTTTATCCCCGGCCCGGATCGATCTGTAAATGATCTCGACATCCACAGTCTCCACAGCGCTTACTGTTATGGACTACTGATGATTTCAATAAAGAGAAACTCTTACAACGGGGGACAACTGTCTTGAATGCCAAAGCCATCGCTTCGCAAATGAAGGTCACATGCAGGCCGTCTGTCTTGGGCCAGGCTTTGCAAATTGTGTCTCGCGCCATCTCCAGCAGAACAACGCTGCCCATCCTGAACAACATCCTCATCGAGACCACGTCGGACGGCCTGGCGCTCACCGCCACCAACCTCGAGATTGGGATTAGGAAGATGGTGCCGGCAGAGGTTTCGATGGAAGGCGCGACCACTGCGCCGGCACGGCTGCTCACCGATTTCGTCAGTACGCTGCCCGACCAAGACCTCGAGATGTCCCTCGACGGTTCGACCCAGTCGCTGAGCCTGCGTTGCGCGCGATTCGACACGCACATTAAGTGCATCGAGGCGGAGGAATTTCCGCCAGGACCTCGCCCCGACGAGGGCGACAGGCTCGAGGTCGCGCTGGACGAGCTGGTCAGCGCCGTCGAGCAGACGCAGATGGCGGCCTCCACGGACGAAGCGCGGCCTGTGTTGACCGGCGTGCTCGTGCAGATCCAGGGCGGGGCGCTCACCATGGCCGCCACCGACGGTCACCGCTTGGCCGTGCGCAAGCTCGCGGCGACCGGTCCGGCCGACCTGGAGGCCAGCCTCATCGTGCCGGCCCGAGCGCTCGCCGAGCTCTCACGAGTGTTCAAGGGAGAGACCGGCAAGGTCGAGGTGATCATCTCGAAAGCCCGAAACCAGGTCTTCTTCAAGGCGGGGACCTCAGAGCTGACCTCGAGGCTTATCGATGGGAAGTATCCCAACTACGCACAGGTTATCCCCAGCAAGAGCTCGACCAAAGTGCGGGTCTCCACGAGCGAGCTCACGCAGACCGTCAGGGCGGTTTCACTGTTTGCCCGCGACAGCGCCAACGTCATCAGGGTCAAAGCGCAAGCCGGCGCGCTGGTGCTGTCGGCGACCACCAACGAAGTAGGGGACAGCAAGGCCGAGATGGCGGCCGATGTGGACGGGTCCGACATCCAGATCGCCTTCAACGCGCGCTACGTCCTGGACGCCCTAGGGGTGATCGCTGAAGACGAGGTTGAGCTGCTCTTCGACGGCCCGCTCAGCCCCGGATTGTTGCGGCCGCCGGGCAAGGAGCACTACCTGTACGTGATCATGCCCGTGCGCGTGGCGATGTCCTAGATGTCCTCGATGAAGTTGATTGCTGCTCCGGCGACTCCAGCTTAGAAACCACCGCAACTACGCTCACCTAGACCTCACGCCCGGTCCGGGCGTCAACGTGTTCATCGGCGACAACGGCCAGGGCAAGACGAACCTGCTGGAGGCCGTGGCGATGCTTGCTCTGTCGGCGTCGCCTCGGACCCGGCGCGACGGCGAGGTCGTGGGCCCGATCGCCTCAGCCACTCGCATCGAAGCAGAGGTGGAGAGCGGCGGCACGGTGATCGAGCTGGCGATCGCGCTGACCATTGAGGGCGACCGGGCGCGCCGCGTGATCGAGGTCGACGGCGTCCGCCGCAGAGCTTTCGACCTACCCGGCCATTTCCGCGTCACTCTCTTCTGGCCCGACGACCTCGGCCTCATCAAGGCCGGACCGGAGCTCCGGAGGCGCTTTCTCAATCAGATGCTCGTGCAGGTCGAGCCTGGGTACGCACGAGCGCTGGCGGGCTTGAAGCGCGTGCTCGAGCAGCGAAACAGCCTGCTCAAGCGCATGGCTGCCGGCGACGGGGGCGGCGACGTGCTCGAGGCCTGGAATGAAGAGCTGATCCGCATCGGTGGGGAGGTCTCCTCGGCTCGAGCCGGGGCCGTAAGGGAGCTCGAGCCGGACGCGGCGCGCTACCACTCTGAGATCGCGTCTGGAGAGCGGCTCGAGATCGCGTACCAGGGCCCCCCGGCCGACATGGCCGAGGCTGTGCATAACTCCCTGGCCGAGGACCTCAGACGCGGCTCGACCAGCATCGGTCCCCATCGGGATGACTTGCGGGTCATGCTCGATGGGCGCGAAGCCCGGGCCTATGGTTCCCAGGGCCAGCAGAGAACGGCGGTGGTCAGCCTGAAGCTGGCGGAGGCGGCCCTGGTGGCCGCGCGCACCGGCGAGCGGCCCGTGCTGCTGCTCGATGACGTCCTCTCCGAGCTGGACGGCGAGCGGAGGTCGGCGCTCTTGCGCCAGGTGGCAGGAGCGGGCCAGGTCATCATCACCTCGGTCGAAGCCGGGCCGTTTCCGCCGGAGCTCATCTCGAGCGCCCGGGTATGGACAGTGCTGGGAGGACAAATCTCAACCTGTGGATAAACTGGGCAATATCCTCCCTCGTGTGCTGCGCCGGCAGCCCGGCGGCGGGCGCTTGCTGGGCACCCAGGTTGCGTCGGCATTTCGCACTCTGATCGGGCCGGAGCCGGCCCGGCTCTGTGACGAGGTCGAGCTGAAATCGGGCACCCTCGTCGTGACCACTTCGAGCCCCGCCCTGGCGCACCAATTGAGGCTCGATTCCGAGACGATTGTTTCGCGCTTGAACGGCCTGGACCTCGGCCGCAAGGTGCGCACCGTTCGTGTTCGTATCGGGCGGTCCAACCCCGCGCAGGACGGCTGAAGCCGGTGCGGCTGGGTCTCGAGCAGGCGCGCGCTGCCGCGATTGGACGTGGCGCCGTCCGCGTGGTCGCCGGTGCGGGGACCGGCAAGACAGCGGTGATCGCAGAACGGTTCCGCAGGTTGGTGGCCGGCGGCGCTTCACCCGCTTCAATCCTCGTGATGACGTTCACCGACCGGGCGGCCGCCGAGATGCGACAGCGAATCGAAGACCTCATCGGCGAGCCAGCGCCGGCGGTGGGCACCTTCCATTCGATTGCGCTTGGCTGGCTCCGGGCTGATGGCCGGCTCGTCGGAGTTTCTCCCGGCTTTCGAATCCTTGCCGGCGCCGACCGCTGGATCCTCGCCCGCGAGCTGATGTGGAAGCTGGGCGATCCGGTCCTCACCGGCGACGAGCGTCCAGACGACCTCGTGTCGCCCGCGCTTCAGATGCTGGAGCGCCTCAAGCAGGAGCTGGTCCCGCTGAAGAAGCTCGCCGCCTGGGCCGCGACAACGCATGGCGATGGAGAGGACCCGGCGGTGGCCGAGCGCATGCAGCTCATGCAAGCCTGCGTCCGGCTGTTCGGCGCGTACGAGCTGGCGTGCCGCAAGCAGAGGCTGCTCGATTTCGAAGATCTCCTGACGCTGGCAGTGCGGCTGTTGGAAGAGCAGCCGGCCCTGCGCCTTGCGTACCGTGCGCGTTTTCCGCACGTGCTCGTCGATGAGTACCAGGACCTGAACCTCGCGCAGGAACGCCTGGTCGAGCTGATTGCGGAACAGGGGAGCCCCCCGCAACTTCGTCGCGGGGACCCCAAAGGACGCGATAGGAATGGGCCATTCGTAGTGGGGGATGATGATCAGAGCATCTACCGCTTCAGAGGAGCCTCGCGCGCGAGCCTCGAACGTTTTCGCGAACACTTTCCCGAAGCGCTGACGATCACGCTCGGACGGAACTACCGAAGTTCGCGCCGCATCGTGACCTCGGCCGCCACCCTCATCGCCAACAACGAGTCGCGACTTCCGAAGGAGCTGAGGTCAACCAGGTCGGGCGAAAAAGTTGAGCTGTGGCTATGCCCCGACGGCGACACCGAAGCGAGCGCGATCGCTGCCGAGGCCGAGCGCCTGATCGCGACAGGCGTTGGGATGGCCAGCATCGCGGTGCTGTGTCGCACCAACGCGATCGCTCGTCCGATCGCTAATGCGCTGGCAGCTCGACGCCTGCCGCATGTCGTGATCGGTGATCGCGGTTTCTACGACCGGCCCGAGATCAGGGATGTGATTGCGCTCCTACGAGTCCTGCGGGATCCGACCGACGTTATCGCCCTGGCTCGAGCGTTGACCCGCCCTCCAGCCGGACTGGATCCCGCAGCCGCGCTGTCGACCCTTCGCGATCGCAACGGAGCGGCGCCTCTCGAGGTGCTCGAGAGGTGGTCACCCTCGGCCGATTTCGCCGCGCTGCTCGGGGCGCTGGCGATGCAGGCATCGACCCTCGACATACGCGAGCTGTTTTTCGAGCTGATGGAGAAGACGCGGTATCTCCAGGTGCTCGGCGCCGAGGTCGAGCCGAGTGAGGCGGCGAGGGCGACAGCCAACGTGAGCCGGTTTGCGGAGGTGATCGGCGAGTTCTGCGAAACGTCGGCCGACCGATCGCTCGAGGCGTATATGCATCACCTCGACCTCGTCCTTCTTTCCGGCGAGGACGAGGAGTCGGCGCCAGTCGACCGATTCGTCGACGCGATCCAGGTGATGACGATCCACCAGGCCAAGGGCCTTGAGTTCGATGCGGTATTCGTTCCGGGATTGGTCGAGGGCCGCCTGCCCCAGACGGGGAGGTCCCCAAGGTTCGAGCTGCCGCCCGCGGTGCTCGAGCCCCTGGTAAGGGGGCGCGAGGATGTCGTCGCCGAGGAACGGCGCCTCCTTTACGTGGCGATGACTCGCGCGCGCCAGCATCTTTACCTGACGCGCGCATCCCACTACGACGGCGGCAGGCGTTGGAGAGACTCGCGCTTCCTCGCAGAGGTGCGGAGCGCCGGCGCGCGCAACGTCAAGGAACGGGAGATTCTCGCCATCTCAAGCCCGGCAGCCAAGCCGCTGGGTCTGCGCCGCGCCAAAGACGCGGGCGTCGTGCTGTCCTACTCCGCCATCGCCGCGTACCGCGATTGCCCGCGGCAGTACTGGTATCGATACGAGCAGCGGTTGCCCGTGGTGCAAAGCGCCGAGGCCGTCCAGGGCGTAGTCCTCCACGAGGTGCTCCGCCGGGCAGGTGAGGCGAGGCAGCGCAGCGACAAGGTGACGGCTGCCCTGCTGAGCTCTCTACACGACCAGGTCTGGAGTGCCACGGCATTCCCTGACCCGCGTCGAGCACCCACCTTCAAGCGCAATGGCGCAGAGCAGCTCGAGTCGTATCGAAAGGGTGGTGGCTTCGATGCGAAGCCGGAATATCTCGAGCAGCCTTTCACGGTCGATGTGGATGGTTGGACCCTGCGTGGTGTCATCGACAGGGTCGACCGCACCGACTTCGGCTGGCGGATTCTCGACTACAAGACGGGAAGGCCGGTGACCCGCGGCAAGCGTGACCTCCAGGTGGCGTTGTACGCAATTGGCGCCGCCTCAGGGCTGGGACTCGAGTCGCAAGGGCAGGGGGGTGCGCAGGAATCTGGCTCCGCCAGGCCCGGCACCCCAAGGGGGGACGTCCCCCGTCAAATAGAGCTCGATATCGTCTATCTGGCTTCCGGCGAGACCGTGCTGCTCGACCGACCTGACGCTCTTGTCGCCGACGCGAAGAAGCAAGGCGCAGAGGTCGCAGACGGAGTCAAGGCAGGACGCTTCGAAGCGAAGCCCGACCGCCGGCGCTGCCGGCTTTGTCCTTACAGGCTTGCCTGCGCCGACGCCCTGTAGCGAGCCGCCAGCAGCAGGCATTCGCGCGCGATGTCCGATGAGGCGTACGGATGCGCGAGCTCGGCCGCCTTACGCGACATCTCCCGCCACGTCGGGCCGCCCTCGGCCAGCACGCGTATCTCTTCCAGGAGCTCATCGTCCTTCGGCGAGAACTTGCCGACACCGGACTCGACGACAAAATCGACGTTGGGCGACTCCTGGCCGGGCAGGAAACCGGTGATCACCAGCGGAAGCCCGGTGGCCAACGCCTCGGCGATGGCGCCGGGACCTGCCTTGGTGACGATGACGTCGCAGGCACGCATCAGCTCGGGCATGTAGTCGACAAAACCGAGCACGAGGGTCGGCGTGGCGAACCCTTGGGCCTCGAGCTTGCGGCGCAGCCTTTCGTTGCGGCCGCAGACGGCCACGACCTGCCATTGGTGAGGCTCCTCGGTCAACGCTCCCAACTGCTTCGACAGCCCGCCGGCACCGGCAGCGCCGCCGATGACAAGGACGGTGAATCGAGTCTCGTCGAGGCCGAATCTTCGGCGCAGAGCCTGCTTTTCCCCCGGAGCCGGCGGTCGAAAGCGAAGGTCGACCGGCAGGCCCAGGAGCTTGACGCGGTCAGGCGGCACCCGGCGCCGAATCGCGACCTTGCGCGCGAGCTCGGTCGGCGCGATGACCAGGTCGGCGCGGCTGAAGGTCCAGCCGCGGTGGAAGTCGACGAGATCGGTGATGACGGTCATGAGCGCGCGCTGGCGACCACTTTTCTGAATGGCCTGGTAGGTCATGTGATTGAGCAGCGGGTGCACCGAGAGCACCACGTCGGGGTCGTGCTCTTTGATGAGCTCGGCAGTCGCCTTGCGTACGCCGCGTCCGAAGACCGCGCGGATCGCAGCGAACGTGGGCTTCGTGTTGCTCGTGTGATACACCGCGCCCCAAGCAGTCCTCGAGCGCTGGATCATCGGGGCGTACAGCGACGCCAGCCGTCGCACGACCATGGGCCCTTGCGCCATCAACGGGTCCGCGACAGTGACCACGCAGGTCGGATCGAGCAGCTTGAGCGCGTCGGTGAGAGCGCGTGCCGCCGCGCGATGGCCGCCGCCCGTGTCGCTGAAGAGGATTAAAACCCTCGGCGCGCCGCCGGCCGGCGTCGGTACTGGGGGCGGTGCCTGGGGGGGGCCAGCTTCCGCCGGTTCGGCGCTTACTTGCGGCGCGCGGCTGCCCGGCGCGCGATCCATCGCATGTTGTACTGGGACAGCAGGAGCGTGATGAAGAGCATCGCGACAATCCCGATGCCGACCCAAAGGATCGTTCGCTTAGCCAGCTCGTTGGGAGACAGCGGCGGCGATCCGGTCATGTTCTGCTGAATGATGTAGGCGGCCAGGTCCTTCACGTCCTGGTCGGTCAGCGCCGAGTTGCCGCCCTTCGCCGGCATGTCGGCCTGGCGCGGGTCACCGGGCTGGTGAATGCGCCCGCTGGTGATAATGCCAATGAGGAAAGTCGGGTCGAGTGGATTCGCCACGTTCGGGAGCTTCTCGATCGGGTTCAAGGCCGGGCCGATGCCACCGGTCAAGCTGGCGCCGTGGCAGCTGCCGCAGTTGGCGCCATAGAGGGCTGCGCCCTTCGTCGGGTCACCCGGAAGCGCTGCAGCGCTCGCCGAAGGCGAGGGGGAGCTGTCGGCCAACGTGCTGATAGCAGTGAGCGCCACCAGCGCCGGAACCGCCAATGCCACCAGGGCCGAAACCGTGAATCCCTTGTGAAGCCGCATGGCGCGCCAAATCATAGCCTGCCCCCTATTTTGGCCCTCGGGCGGGAATAGGAGGGAAGCGCGTAGGTTTTATTGCTGATATGGCGTCATGCTCCCCGGTCTCCCGTTCGGCTTTCTGCTGCGTATCGAGGCGCTGGCTAGACGCGAGATCGGCCTACCGTGGCTGAGGCGACTCCTCTGATCTCCAACCTCGCCGCCGGAAGGCGGATCGGGGTT
>DATCPW010000088.1:0-7356 GCA_036569865.1 Candidatus Dormiibacterota bacterium | reverse complement strand
GCGCGGCGTCGGGCAGAGGTCAGGCCCTCGTCGACGAGCCAGCGCGCGCGCTCCGGGGTGCGGTTGTAGCCGCGCACCTGGTGCCCCGCCTTGAGCAGCCGTAAGGCCACCCTTCCTCCCATCGTTCCCAGTCCTACGTAGCCGAGTTTCGCCACGTGCCCTCCATTCTGAGCAAACGTTTGCGCATGATCGTACCAGCGGCTCAAGCGTGTGTCAAAGCCGCTTGGGGTCGGTCGAACCGCGGATGATCAGCTCCGGGGGTAGGAGGACGCGCTTCGCCTCACGCCGCCCAACGACCATCTGCTCGAGCAGCATCCGCGCGGCCGCGCGCCCGAACTCCTGAGCCGGCACGTGGATGGTCGTGAGCCCAGGTCGCAGGCGCGCCGCGAGTGGGATGTCGTTGTAGCCGGTGATGGCCAGGTCCGCGGGAATACGAAGGCCCTTGTGCTCTGCGGCGTCGTAAGCGCCGACGGCCGCCACATCGTTCACCGCCACCACCGCGGTCGGCGGCTTGCTCCGCTCGAGAAGCCGGTGGGTGGCCGTCACCCCAGCACCGGCCACGAGACCGGTCTCTGCGATGAGCGCGGGATCTGGCTCGATGCCCGCCGCCTTCAATGCCTCCTCGTATCCGCGCCGCCGATTGACGGCGGTGCTGTAGCGTGGCGACCCGGCGAGATGGGCGATCCGGCGGTGGCCCAGGGCCAGCAGGTGCTCTGTCGCGAGCTTTGCACCGAGCTTGTCGTCCGTGCCGACGAAATAGTCCTTTTGGTCGCTGTAGCGGTTGACCAGCACGTGCGGGATGTCGTGCTCGCGAAGCCAGCGGACCGAGGAGTCCCGCAGCGAGGCGCTGGCGACGACCATGCCGTCGATCATTCGCGACTGCAACGTGAGCAGGATCTCGCGCTCGCGGTCCTCGTTGCCGTCGGTGCTGGAGAGGATGACCGTGTAGCCTCCTCGAGCGCGGCGTCCTCCACGCCCCTGAAGATCGCCGCAAACAGAGGGTTCAACACGTCGGGCACCAGGACGCCGAGCACAAAGCTCTGACGCAGCTTCAACCCGCGCGCCATCCCGTCCGGGCGGTAGCCGGTCTTCTTGAGAAGGCTCTTGACCCTGGCCCTGGTTTCCGGGGAAACCCTCACCCTTGGATCATTGTTGACGATTCGAGACACCGTGGAGGGGTGCACGCCCGCTTGTGCGGCGAGCTCTTTCAAGGTGATCGGCATCGGGCTGCAGGTTAGTTTGACACCGCGAGGACCGGCCGCCTAGAGTGAAGGGCGCAAACGATTGTCCAAGCTCATCGGCAGCCGGCGCCCGCGACGCGAGGATCCGCCGCTCTTGACCGGCGAGGCTCGATATGCCGGGGACCACGCTCCGTCCGGCCTCGCCCATCTCGTCGTCGTGCGTTCGCCATTTCCCCACGGCCGGCTGAGATCGATCGGACTCGACGCCATTCGCGGACACGCCGGGGTGTTGGGCGCCTGGTCCGCATCCGACTTTCCCGACCTCGGCACGCTTCCCGGCTTCCCGGTCGGCACCGCGCAACTGCGTGAGCGCCCGGTGCTGCCGGCCATAGAGGTGCGCTATGCGGGCGAGGCTGTGGCGATGGTGATCGCAGACGCGCCCGAGCGCGCGGCTGACGCCGCTGCGGCGGTGGAGGTCGACGTGGAACCGCTGACGGCGACAGCGGACCCGATGCTAGGCGAGGTTGCGACGACACTCGAGCGCGGCTTTGGCGACATCGACGCCGCATTCGCCGATTCGCCCGTGATCGTCTCCGCACGGCTGAAGCTGGCCCGCGTCACGGGCGGATACATGGAGCCGCGTGCGACGACTGCCGCGTTGGAGGGCGACATCCTTACCGTCCACACGTCCACCCAGTGGGTGCACGGCGTTCGAGACGCGATCGCGAAGTGCCTTGCGCTACCAACAGACAGGGTCCGGGTGCTCGCCCCTCATGTCGGCGGGGCGTTCGGCGCCAAAGGCTTTGCCGTGGCCGAAGAGATTCTCACCGCGGCGGCTGCGCTCCGGCTCCGACGCCCGGTGCGCTGGATCGCCGCCCGGAGCGAGGACATGCTCGCGGGAACGCAGTCACATGGCACCGTCCTCGACCTCGAGCTGGCGGCGGACCGCGACGGCAGGCTGCGCGGGGTGCGCGGCCGAATCTGGCACCCCATCGGCGCGTATGCGGCGGCCGGCCCTGGGCAAGTGGACAACATCGTGAGCCACCTCCTGTCCGCCTATCGCCTACCTGCGCTGCGGGTCACCGTCGACCTCGTCTACACCAATACGGCGCCAAGTGGTTTCATCCGGGGCGGCGGCCGCGAGGTCGGGAACTTCGCAATCGAGCGACTCGTCGATCGCCTGGCGCGCGACCTTCGCATCGACCCGGTCGAGTTGCGCCGCCGCAATCTCGTACCGCCCTCTGCCATGCCGTTCGAGACCGGCTACCGCACCCCTCGGATCACGGCCATATTCGACGGCGGCGACTACCCTGCGATGCTGGACCAAGCCTGGGCCGCGGTGGGCGGCGATGCGTTTCGGGCCGGGCGACACGAAGGCCCGGCTCAAGGATTGGGAGTCGCGTGCTTCACGGAATCAACAGGAATCGGCGAGCCCGAGCATGCTCGAGTCGCGATGGACGTGACGGGGAACGTCACCCTCTACATCGGCACGACGCCGCAGGGGCAAGGGCACGAAACGGCGGCCGCCCAGGTTGCCGGCGAGCACCTCGGCTGGCCCGCCGAGATGATCACTGTCGTGGCCGGGGACTCGGCGGCGGTCCCGACCGGCCGCAACACGTCAGCAAGCAGGAGCGCGGTCGAGATGGGAAGCGCCGTCGGCTTGGCGGCCGATTCCGCGCGGCGAAAGCTGCTCGCCCTCGCCGCCGAACAGCTCGAGGTCGCTGCCGAGGACCTGGAGCTGGGTCCAGGCGGGGCCAACGTTCGGGGTGTTCCGGACCGGAGGGTGCGGCTCGACGAGCTGATTCCTAACGGCCTCGAGGTCGCCGAGGTCTACGACCCTGAGCGCCGCCGAGCGTACGCCGCCGGCTGTGCGGCGATCGTGGCCGAGGTCGACGTCGAGACTGGCGCAGTGCAGGTGCGCAGGCACGTATTCGTTCACGACGTCGGCCGGCAGATCAACCCGCTGGTGGTAGAGGGCCAGGTGCACGGCGGCGCGGCACACGGCCTCGGGTATGCATTGTTTGAGGAGTTCGCTTACGACGAGGGCGCGGCGCCCCGGACGTCAGGATTCCTCGACTACTCGATCGTCTCGGCAGGCGAGGTCGTCGAACCCGAGACGAGCGACATCGATACCCCTAGCCCCTCCAACCCTGGCGGCTTTCGCGGCGCGGGCGAGGGCGCAACGGTGCCGGTGGCGGCCGCGGTGGCCGCCGCGGTCGAAGACGCACTTCGGAGCCGTGGCCTGGACGTCTTCATCACGGAGCTGCCCATCTCACCCGACCGGCTCCACCGGTTGATCACCCAGGCGGCAAGCCACAAGCAGGAGGCAACGCGATGAGTGCAAGCGAGACCGAGGTCGTGGACGAACGCGTGGCCGTCGCCACCAAGCATTGGGGACCGAGGTTCGTCGCCCAGGGCGTCGACCTGAACGACTTCAACCGCACGCTCGCCCGGATCAGGCGCTGGGACGGCTGGTGCCGCGAATGGGGCGTGACGGCCGCCGAGTATGAGCGCGCGGCGGAGGCTGCCGAGGCCGGGGGGCGCAGTGTCACCTCCGGGCAGTCCTGGCTGCGAGCCAGCCTTTGTTGGCACTTCGGCAAGTTCGTCTTCGTCCAGGACCTCGCTCAGCTGAAGGCCGCGTCGGACCGCACGGCGGCCTGCTACGCACGCGGCGCCTGGGCGCTGGAGCCGCCGGCGAAAATGGTTGGGATCCCCTACGACGGGATCACGATGCGTGGGATCTTCCGCAAGCCGGCCGGCGTCACGCGGCCGCCTGTGCTGCTGATGATCCCGGGGCTGGACTCGGTGAAGGAGGAGCTCCAGGCCACGGCCGAGCACTTCCTGCGTCGCGGCATCGCCACGCTTGCCATCGACGGGCCAGGCCAGGGCGAGATGGAGTTCGAACGCGACATCGAGCCCGCGTACGAGAAGCCGGCGGGCGCCGCGATCGACTGGCTGGAGAAGCGAAACGACGTCGATGCATCGCGGCTGGGTGTCTACGGGGTAAGCCTCGGCGGCTACTACGCAGTCCGCGTCGCCGCGACCGAGCCTCGGGTGCGCGCCACAATCGAGCTGGCCGGAACCTACTCGCTCGCCTCCCAGTGGGACAAGCGATCGGTGGTCAGCCGCGACGCATTCATCAAGCGTTCCGGCGCCCGCGACGAGGCGGAGGCGCGTGAGCTTGCAAAGCTTATCGACATGGAAGGCCTCGGGCCGCGGATCTCACGCCCGATCCTCGTCGTGCACGGGAAGCGCGACCCCATCGCGCCCTTCGAGGGCGCTGAGCGACTCGCCGCAGAGACGCGGACGGCCGAGCTCGTCGCCTATGAGGACGGGAACCACGGGATGACGAACCGGGCCTTCGAGTCGCGCGTGCTGATGAGCGACTGGATGGCTGAACAGCTCGCGATGTGAATTACGAGCTCCATCTCCCCACTCGCCCGCGCTCGCTTCGCGCGCGGGACCGACCTCGATTAGGTGAAATCAGCCGCAGAGAAGAATTTCGCGCGGCACCGAGTGCAACCTTTCAACCCCGCGCGCCGTAACGCGCAGCATGTCGCCGACCTGGACGCCCATCCGATGGTCGGGTGTGACCACGTTCGGCTGGACGACGATCACCATGTCCTCTTCGAAGGTGAAGCGGTGGCCCGCGCCGCGCGTTGTGCGACGGGTGCGCAGGAACGGGGCGTAGACGCCGCCCACCGCGCAGTGGACGAGGTCGTCGTAGACCGTCAAGCCGGCGTCGTGGATCTTCTCGGCGATGTCCAGAATCGTCTCGCTCGACGCCCCAGGCCGGATCGTGTTGCAGATTTCGTCGTAAACGGCCAACGCCAGTTCGTGAAGGCGTGAGTATTCGAGTGTGGGCTCGGCGGCAACGGTCAGCGTGCGCAGCACCTGGCCGTAGTAACCGCCACTCGCGGCGCTCAGCTCGGTGAGGATGACGTCGCCGGCCTTCAACTTGCGGCCGGTCGCGAACTGCCGCGGCACGCACAGGTCCGGATCCGCCATCGAGGTCGCGCCGAGGTAATGGATGTGCGTGGCGCCACCTTCGGGGAGATACGAAGCCTCGACGATCGCCACCAGGTCATGCTCTGACAGACCGGGGCGGCCTTCGCGACGAAGCGCCAGCAGCGCGGCGTCCGAAAGCGCAGCGCCGGTGCGGATCATCTCCATCTCCTCCGCGCTCTTGATCAGCCGCAGCTGTGCGAGCTGCTTTCCGAGGTCGGCAGGCGCGGCACCGACAGCACCCGACATCGCCGCGTGGCGCTGAAAGTTCAGCGGACCGGCTACGCCAACCGATCCGGTGCGCGCTTTCTCGCGAAGGACAGCGAGAGCCGCGCCGATCGCGTCCTCCCCACGCGCGCGAACGTCTTCCACGACGGACAGCCGGCGAGCGTCGGGAACGTGGTTCTCGTAATCGACGAGCAACGTCGGGTCGCCTTCGACGGGAAAGATGAGAACCGCCTCACCGCTGACGGGATATCCGGAGAGGTACTGAACCTCGTGCGCCGCTCCACGGCTGCCAAAAGCAAGGAGCACGTCCACGTCCGCGGCGCGCATGATCTGCCGCACCGCTTCCCATCTGCGCTTGAACTCCCCGCTTGAGAAACCCATTAACGCCCCCTCCTACGAACGAGAGCAATCGTTTGCCTACAATAGCCGCGGGGTGGCTGGCGGGATTTCGTCGATCGGATTTCTCGGCCTCGGTGCGATGGGGGCCGCCATAGTCCGCCGTCTGATCGCGTCGGGTTACCAGGTCACCGGCTGGAACCGGTCCGAAGAGAAAGGGGCGTCTCTCCGGGCGCTTGGAATGGGCTGGGCGGCGAGCCCGCGAGAGCTGGCGGCAGGAAGCGACGTGATGATCTCCATCCTCACCGACGCGAAGGCGCTCGAGCAGGTTGTGTCAGGACCCGACGGAGCGCTGGAAGGCATACGGGCGGGCGCCGTCCTCGCCGACATGAGCACGATCTCGCCCGACTCCAGCTGCGCGGTTGCGGCGAAGGTCGCAGCGGCCGGAGCGACGATGCTTGACACGCCGATCTCCGCGAGCCTGGCCACGCTCGAGGCGGGCAACGCCTCGATCATGGTCGGCGGCGACGCCGCCGCTTTCGAGCGGCTTCGTCCCATACTGCTTGCGATCGGGCCCAAGGTCACGCACATCGGCGCAAATGGCCAGGCGCTGTACGTGAAGCTGGCCATCAACCTCGCGCTCGTCGTTCAGGTCGTCTCGTTCTGTGAGGCTGTCGCGATGGCGGAGAAGGCGGGCATCAAGCGCGAGGTGGCCGTCGATGCGTTCCTCAAGAGCGTGGTCGCCTCGCCTGTCCTCGGCTACCGCGGACCCTTCATCCTCGAGGGACGGATGCCGGAGACCGCGTGGGCGGACGTCAACCTGCAGCAGAAAGATGTGCTGCTCGCACTCGAGCTCGGTCGCAAGGTAGGCGTGTCTCTGCCTTTGGGCGCGGTGGCCAACGAGATGCTGAACGCGGCACGCGCGATGGGCCTGCAGGACCGCGACTTTGCTGTCGTGTACGAGGTGTACCGCACGCTTGGTGGCATGCGGTGACCAGCCGATACCGCATCAACTGGAAGGACGTTCCCGAGGAGCCGAACCTCCGCGAGAACGAGGGCTGGGTTCGAATGCGCGTGCAGTTTGGCGTCGGCGCGGAGACTGGATCCGATCAGCTGCTGCTGGGCCGGACGGTGCTGCCGCCCGGCGCGCGCCATGAGCCGCACAGCCATCCCTACTGCGATGAGTTCCTCTTCGTGGTCAGTGGCCACGGCACGATCTATACGGACGACGGCGAGGAGCCCGCGGGCGAGGACGACGTGGTCTTCACCCCCGCAGGATACGTCCACGGCTTCAACAACACGTCCGACAACGACGTGCTCCTGCTCTGGGGTTGGCGCGGCGCCGGATCCCTGGATGCCGCCGGATACGAGCTGCACGGCCATCGCTGACCACCGCGTCACGAACGGCATGGCTGCGCAGATGTCGATGCGGCGTGGACAGCTGTCGTCCGGCGCGCGACATCTCGGTTGGAAGGTTGGTTTCAGCACGCCCGCGGCTATGGAGCGTATGGGCACCAGCGCGCCCCTGTTCGGCTTCATGACACACCGCAGCCTCTTGAAGCCGGGCTCCACCCTGTCCATCGCCGGTTGGACGCGGGCCGTCCTC
>DATCPW010000087.1:0-1720 GCA_036569865.1 Candidatus Dormiibacterota bacterium | reverse complement strand
GAGCGCGGCGCCGCGCTCTTTCTGCTCCGCCAGGTAGCGGCGCATGTCGGCCGCCGCCACCGGGTCGAGGCCGGCCGTGGGCTCGTCGCAGAAGATCCAGTCTGGTTCGTGCAGCGTGGCCCTGATCAGCGCAACCTTCTGCGCCATCCCGCGCGAGTAGGCCGCGAGGACCGTATCGGCGCGATCGGCCAGGTCGAAACGCTCCAGCAGCTCCGCGATCCTCTTCCGGCGCTCGGCCTCCGGCACGCCGTAGAGGTAGCCGAAACGATCGAGGTACTCGGGCGCGGTGTTTCGTCCGTACAGCCGCGCCTGGTCGGGGACGACGCCAAGCCGGGCGCGCACCGCATCCAGCTTCTCGGGCAGGCGCAGCCCGTCGAGCTCGATCAGTCCAGCGTCCGGCCTGAGGATGCCGCCGAGACAGCGAAGCGTGGTCGATTTGCCGGCCCCGTTTTGACCCAGCAGCACGAGCAGCTCGCCACGTTCCACCTGCAGGTCGACACCGTCGACTGCCCGAACGTCGCCAAAGCTCTTGCGGAGTCCCTCGACCCGGATCACGTTCCGATACTAGATATCAGTCGTGCAATCGGGTTGCAGATAAGGCAGGAAACTAGATTTTCTCGAACGAGTCGACCGGCACCTCCACCGGGAAGGGCGCCAGCCAGATGACGAGCTTCATGACAACGCGTCAACGGCCGGCTTGACGCGGCTCATCACCTTGTGGTGTACAGCCTCCCTTGGTTCGCTCGCGTCCAGGCGCGTGATCCGCTCCGGCTCTGCTGCGGCAAGCCGCTCGTATGCCGCGGCCACACGGTTGTGGAACTCGACCGACTCGCGCTCCACTCGGTCGGCGCTCTTGCCTGCGTTGAGCTGGCGCTCCCGCCCTTTTTGCACTGGTAGGGCGAGAAGGAATGTCATGTCCGGGCGCGGAAAGGTGGCCGGCCACGTCACCGGTACGCCGCGTCCCCCGCCCTGGTATGCAAGGGTCGAGTCGTGGTAGCGATCTGCGATGACGATTCGCCCAAGCGCCAGCGCCGGGGTTATCAGCTCTTGAAGCAGCTGCCGCCGCGCGGCCATGAACAGGTACATCTCAGCCTCGCCGTCCAGCTCCATGCCGCTGTTCAGAACCACTTCGCGCAGCCGCTCGCCTAGCTCGGTCCCCCCAGGCTCACGAACCATCAGCGGCTGCCGCGAGGCCAACTTCTGGCCCAGCAGCTCAACCTGCGTCGTCTTGCCCGAGCCCTCGGTGCCCTCGAACGTAATGAAGAGGCCGCGTGGCACTTACAGCCTCAGGGTTTCTTCTGGTGCCGGTGTTATGCGCAGGTGACGCTGCGGCTCTTTGCCCGTGCTGCGGGCTGAGAGCTCATTCTCGGAAACGAGCTCATGCTGCAGGCGCCGGAGGTAAGCGTTCTGGGGCGAGATCTCAACCGGTCGCAGAGTCGTCTTCACCGCTTTGATCGCGGCGGCCGCCTCGGCAAGCGCGTTGGTGGTGGCGTCATCTTTCTTGTCGACGCCGTAGATCCGAGCGAGCACGTCGCGCACCTGGGTCGCGGAATTGCTCTTCAGAATGTGGATGGGCAGGCCGCGACTCTCCGCCTGACGAAGGCTGTCCGGCCGGCGGCGGTAATGGTTCTTCAACGTGAGCACCGCGCTGGCGCCATCGAGATTCCCGAGCACTCGAACCGGTAGGTCAAGATCGCGGATCGATTGCTCGACGTGGTGC
>DATCPW010000086.1:0-6115 GCA_036569865.1 Candidatus Dormiibacterota bacterium | reverse complement strand
GGCCACGTCCCGGACCTGCCCGTCGGCACGCCTGACCAGGCTCCAGACCAGGGCGGCCACGACACCGACGGCGAGCAACACACATACAAGGAGGAGGGCGAACAAGAGTTCGAGCAGCGACATGTTGGGCATTGTAGTCCGGGGAGTGGGTATAAACAAGCCTGTTAATCTGACTAAAGTGGCCCGCCCCGAACCGCTCACCGAGAACCAACCGGCGCCCGACCGAATCCCGCTCGAAGAGGTCTACATGCGCATGGCCGAAGAGCTTGCCAAGCGGTCGACCTGCGCCCGCCTCCAGGTGGGCAGCGTCATCACCTCGGGCGACCTCACCCAGGTGCTGGGCATCGGTTACAACGGCAACGCCCGTGGGCTGCCGAACCGCTGCGACTCCAGCCAGCCGGGCTCGTGCGGCTGCATCCATGGCGAGCTGAACAGCCTGGTGAAGGCGGGCGCGCAGCTGCCCGGCAAGCTGATGTTCGTCACCGCCTCGCCATGCGTCATGTGCGCCAAGTCGATCATCAACTGCAACGTCGCCCGGGTCTACTACCGCGAGGCATATCGAGACCCGGCCGGCCTCCATGTGCTCCGACAGGGCGGCGTCGAGGTCGAGCACTACGACCAGTGGCGCGCCCTCTGGCGAGATCCCAGCTAGAGCACTATCTCCCACCCGTTGTCGGTCTGGACGATCCGCGGCTCGACCGTTGGGACGTCGCCCTGCTGGCGCGCTCGGGAGAAGAGCCTCGCGGAATCCTTGTCGGACGCGACCGACTCGAGCACCGTGCGGGTCGCGTAGACGAGCGTCAGCTCCCGGCTCTCCAGCGCTTTCAGCGGTTCGATCCACAGCCAGTCCGTCACCTCGCCTTCCTGCGGGCGGATCACCTGGTTGGGAGGCAGCTGCGCCAGGAAGAAGCGTGCGTCGTACCGGCGGCGTAGCTGGGCAGGCGTCACCCATCGGGCCAGCAGGACCAACCGGTCGAATGCCGGCTCCAGGCCCAGCTCGCCGAGAGCCTCGCCGAACGTCTTGCCGTTCTCGATCAGCCGCCGCACTTTCTCCGAGTCGCTCTCTCGGGCAAATCGCTTCCCGTGACGTGCCAGGAGAACACCGACCTCCTCGAACAGCTCTCTCACCGCGGCGGCCCGGATCTCGTCTTGCGACGCGTGGTCGTGTTCGTGCACAGTCCCGCCGGGAAACACATATGCGCCGGGCGCGAAATCGGCCCCGCCAGGGCGGCGCATCAACAGCAGCTCCCACGGCTCGCGGCCGCGGACGAGCAGCACGGTGGCCGAGTGACGTGGGGTGACAGGCGGCCCGTCGTTGATGGCCGTGGGCGGCAGCATCTAATTAGGATGCGTTAGTGGACCTTGGGATTGCCGGCACGGTCGCGCTGGTCACCGCCGGCACCCGCGGGATCGGGCTTGGCATCGCCAACGCTCTTGCGGCCGAAGGCGTGCGTGTGGCGGTCGCCGCGCGCACGGAAGCGGACGTCAAAAGGACCGCCGAATCCATACGCGGCGTGGGCGTAGTTGCGGACCTGCTCACCGAAGAGGGCTGCCGTCGCGCCGTCGCGGAAACTGAGCAATCGCTTGGGCCCATCGACATCCTCATCAACAACCTCGGGGTGAGGGCAGGCAGCTCGTGGAGCGACACGGGGCCGGCTGAGTTCGAGGCGGCCTTCGCGGGCAACGTCGGCGCGAGCGTCCGCATGACCCAGCTCGTCCTTCCCGGGATGCTGGCGCGCGGCTGGGGTCGCGTAGTTGTCATTTCATCCATTTGGGGTCGAGAGTCAGGCGGTGCTCCCGCCTACAACGCCGCGAAGGCGGCCGAGATCAGCTTCGTCACCTCGCTCGCCCGAGAGGTCGCCGGCAAAGGCGTCACTGTCAATACCATCGCGCCCGGTTCGATTCTTTGGGAGGGCGGCGGCTGGCACCGTCGGCAGAAGGCGGATCCCGCCGCGACCGCCGACTTGATCCAGAGGGAAATGCCGCTCGGAAGATTCGGCACTGTCGAGGAGGTGGCGGCCCTCGTCACGTTCGTTTGCTCGAAGCAGGCAAGCCTGGTCAACGGGGCGGCCATAGCGGTCGACGGCGCGCAATCGCGGTCGAACATCTGAGGGCAGGAGATCAGCGGCCGAAGAAGGAGATCGGGACTCCGAGCTGGCTGGCGATCAGGACCGTCGTCGGGTAGAGACCGAGCACGAGGGACAGCGCGCCTGACAGCGCGATCGCCATCGTGCTGCTGACCGACGACTCGAGCTTGTCAGTGCGGGTGGACGGCGACCACACGGGGATCAGCACCCGCACGTAGTAGTAGACGGATACAACGCTCATCAGAACGGCCAGCACCACCAGCCACGTGTAGCCGGCACTGATGCCGGCGGTGAACAGGAAGAGCTTGCCGAAGAAGCCGACGAACGGCGGAAATCCCGCGAGCGACAGCATGAACACGGTCATGAGAATCGCCATGAGCGGGCTGCGGCGGTACAGGCCGTCAAGGTCCGAGAGCCTGTCGCGATCACCCTCCGGGCCGGCCAGCATCGTGACCACGGCAAATGCTCCGAAGTTCATGAACATGTAGACGAAGAGGTAGAAGAGCACTGCCGCGAGCCCGCTCTGGCCACCTGCGATCACGCCGATCAGCACGTAGCCCGCCTGGGCGATACCGGAATACGCGAGCAGGCGCTTGAGGCTCGACTGCGCGATGGCCATGAGGTTGCCGACGATCATGCTGGTCGCCGCGACGAACGCGAGCAGGACCTGCCACTCGGGCGCGAGGTGGGGGAGGCCGCCCGCGAAGATGCGGATGATCATCGCGAACCCAGCCGCCTTGGTGCCGACCGACATGAACGCGGTCACCGGGATCGGCGCGCCTTGATAGACGTCAGGAGTCCACATGTGGAACGGCGCGGCGGAGATCTTGAACGCGAAGCCGACTCCCATCAGCACGATGCCGAGCAGGATCAGGGGATTGCCGGATGATGATGCCTGCAGCGTGGTGGCGATGTCCGGGATCAGGGTTGTGCCGGCCCCGCCGTAGACGAGCGCCATTCCGTACAGGACGAACGCGCTCGCGAAGCCTCCGACCAGCAGGTATTTGGCAGCTGCTTCCTGCGATTGCGTCTCGCCGCGCGCATATCCACACACGATGTACAGAGCGATCGACAGGAGCTCGAGGCCGAGGAACGCGGTGACGAGCGACGTGGCGGACGCAAGCAGCATCATCCCGATGACTGCGGCAAGGATGAGAACGTGGAACTCGCCCGCGACGAAGCGGCGTCGCTTGAGATACGAGTGGGAGACCGCGAGCGTCAGGATGCCGAGAACCGCGAACAACATCTCGAAGAACAGCGAAAACTTGTCGCCGGTGGCAAAGCCCTGGTAAGCGGGCCCGTTGTTGCCGTAGCTCCATCGATAGGCGGCCGTCGCGAGTGAGACCGAATACCCGAGCGCAGCGACCATCGCCACGGCGTCCCCGCGGCGGCTCTTCGGCAGCGCGAGGTCGACCACGATGGCGAATAGCAAGAAGAGGGTGAGAGCGACGATTGGCGCGATCTGGCTCAGGTCCGCGAGCGCCTGGCTCCAGGTGTAGGTGACGTCGGTGGCCGCCACCAGCAGGATCATCGCGCCAGACCAGCTTGCCCAAGGGCCGACATGAGCTGCGTGAGCAGGTATGGGTAGATCCCCAGCACGAACATCAGGAGGACCAGCGGCGACAGGAGCACGAGCTGCCCGGTGTAGATGTCGTGCATCGGTCTTTTGTCGATGGGCTCACCCTGAAAGGTGCCCTGGAAGAAACGGAGCATGTACACGGGCGCGAGCACGAGGCCGATGGCGCCAACAATCGCCAGGACAGGGGCGCGCTGCCAGGCGCCAAGCAGCGTCATGAACTCGCCGACAAAGCTGTTCAGGCCCGGCAGCCCGAGCGCGGCCAGGACCACGACTATGGACACGCCCGCCATCACTGGCATGCGAGGCGCCAGGCCTGCCAGCGCGGAGCGGTCGCGCGTGCCGGTGCGGTCGGCGATCCACGCCACCAGAAGGAAGAGGGCGGGAACGATGATCCCGTGGTTGACCATCTGGAGAACTGCACCCTGCTGCCCCTGGACGTTGAACGCGAAGATGCCCAACACGATGAAACCCATGTGGCTCACGCTCGAATAGGCGACCAGCAGCTTCATGTCTCGCTGCGCGAGCGCCATGAGCGCGCCCCAGATGATCGCGGCGACGGCGAGCACCGGGATCACCCAGCGCCAGTCCCACCACAGCACCGGGTGGGGAAAGAGGGGGATCGCAATCCGGAGGAAGCCGTAGGCGCCGGCCTTGCCCATCACCCCGGCGAAGGTGATCAGCATCGGGGTGGGCGCCGCCAGATAGGCGTCGGGTAGCCAGCTGTGGAACGGGAACAGAGGAGTCTTGATGGCAAAGGCGAGCGCGAATACGAAGAAAAGGCCGAACTGGATCGCGGGAGTGGGCGAGATGGTCGCAAGCGTCGCGAGGTCGAATGTCTGCTTGCCGGTGGCGACGTACTCGCCAATGACTCCGACCAGCATCAGCAGCGAGCCCGCCAGCGTGTAGAGCACGAACTTCACCGCTGCCCTCCCCGGCTTCTCCTCGTCTTCGCCGAAGAGCCATAGGAGGAAGTAGGCGGGAATGAGCATCGCCTCCCAGAACACATAGAAGAGCACGAGGTCGACAGCCATGAAGACGCCGGCAAGACCGGAGCTCATCGCGAGGATCAAGCCGAGGAAGCGGTTGGCGTTCTTCATCGTGACGGGGGTCGCGAGCACCGCGATCACCGTCAGGAAGGCGTTCAGGACGACGAGCCAGATGCTGATGCCGTCCACGCCAAGCCGGTAGAAGATCGACAGCTGCGGTACCCAGGGAGCGACCTCGGTGAACTGGTAGTGATGCGCCGAGGGGTCGAAGACCAGCGCCACGCCCGCCGCGATGCCGAGGGTGATGATCGCGGTGATCGCGCTCATCAGCTTGCTCAACCGCGCCGGCATGAAAGCGACGAGCGCGCCGCCGATCAGTGGTAGGAGCCACAGGATCGTGAGTGTCATGAGCTGGCTCTGACGAGGATCAAGATCGCCGCGATGCAGGCGCCGGCCAGAAATACCAAGACGTAGTTCCTGAAGTAGCCGCTCTGCGTGAGGCTGAGGCTCCCGGCCCCGGCCTCGGTCGCCTGGCCCGTGGCGACCACGACGCCATCGATCAACGGCTGTTCGACGTGGCTCAACCCGCCTTCGGCGACCGCGTCCATTGGGCGGACAAAGGCGTAGTTGTAGGCCTCGTCGAAGTAGTACTTGCGTTCGAGCAGGGTCTGGAGTCGCGGGAAGCGGGCGCTCCAAGGCTTCCACGTGCGTTCGACGTAGAAGCGATAGGCTGCCAGGAAGAGCAGACCGGCCAGGACCATCGTGATGAGGCTGACCAGCACGTCGGCAATGCCGCCCTCCCAATCTTGCTTTCCGAGGAAGTCCGAAACGGCCTGGGGGCCGAAGCCAAGAGCGCGGGTCTGGATGAGGCCGCCGACGGTGGCGAGCACCGCCAGCACCAAGACCGGCACGAGCATCACCGAAGGCGCCTCGTGTGGGTGCTCGACAGGGCGCTCGGGTGAGGGCTTACCCCAGAAGGACATCCACCACATGCGGCCCGTGTAGAAGCCGGTGATCAGCGCGGTGACGAAGCCGATCCCCCAGACGACCAGGGACAGAGTGTCGTCGGGTTTCGAGAAGGCCGCGCCGAGGATCTGCTCCTTCGAGAAGAAGCCGACGAACGGAATGATGCCCACGAGCGAGAGCGCACCGATGAGGAACGACCACGACGTGCGCGGAAGCTGGCGGAAGAGGCCGCCGTACTTGCGCATGTCCTGCTCGTCATGCATCGCGTGGATCACGTTGCCCGCGGCCATGAAGAGCAGAGCCTTGAAGAAGGCGTGAGACATCAAGTGGAAGAAACCGGCTGAGTAGGCGCCGATGCCGACCGCGAGGAACATGTAGCCGATCTGGCTCATGGTCGAGTAGGCGAGCACGCGCTTGATGTCGGTCTGGACGAGGGCGATTGAGGCGGCGAAGAGCGCGGTGACCGCGCCGATGATGGCGACGGCGGCGTGGGCGTA
>DATCPW010000085.1:0-4639 GCA_036569865.1 Candidatus Dormiibacterota bacterium | reverse complement strand
TAGCCCCAGCGCCGTTTCGCCGGCGGCACGTAGATCTCCAGCAGATAGTCGAAGCCGAACAGGTCGAGCAGGCGCCGGCGATCGTGGATCAACCGGTCGAACGGAGACAGCGTCGCTGTGCGTCCTGTGAACTGCCGTTTCAGCAGCCTGGGATCGGCGACCCATTTGCCCGAGACGCCCTCGACCTCGACTGGAACGCCGACGCCATCGATTGCACCCGGGGACGGGTGGTTCGCTGTTCCGAGGTAATCGGTCATCGAGAAGTTGCGGCCGAGGGCGCCGGGCCGCGCGATCCCGAGCGCGCGCAAGCGCCTCTCGGCACGGATTCGGATCGCCTCCTCGGTGCTCATCACAGGTTGATCTTTGGGGTGCACTCGGTGCGCGAGGTCCCAGGTTCGCTCGTTGCCTTCGCGGCCCGAGATCGCGATCTCCCCGCGCGCCGATAGCAACTCCAGCATCTGCCCCGTCGTGCGGCCGTCGTTCCAGCCTGACGATGGCCAGACGGCCACGGCGGCACGGTCCTCGAGCTGGCGGGATCGCAGCGGCCCTCGCGCTTCCAGCTCGGCGAGCAGGTAGGTGCGGAACTCGGCGTTGGCCGTCATCCACTCACGGATACGGCCAGACCACACGGAGTGGCCGGGCGGCCAGACGGCCATGACGGCTCGGTAGACGGGGAAGTCGGCGGTTGGATAGATGAAGGCGCGGTGTTCGAACAAAGTGCGCTTCTCGTAAACGAGCCGCGCAAGGTCCGCGGGCCGGAAGCTGTTGCCGAGGCGGCTCCAGAGCACGAGGTGCTCGGTCCGCGCTACAGCTGCGGTCGGATCGAGCTGTAAGAAGCCAAGCTGCCCTACGACCTGGACAATGCTGCGCGGCCTGGGGGCGTCGAGCATCTGGGCCATCACTGCGAGCTGGCGCGCCCGCTCACGCGTGATGCGCGTGACTGCTGGTTTCTTGTTACCCGCAGGCCGAAGCGGTCGTTTGCGCTTCATGGACTTAAAAGATATGTCGCCGACCGTCCGTCCCGTCCTGTTCTCGGGTGCCGTCGCCGTGGTTTGCGCAGTGGCGGTCGCGCTGGCCGTCGTCGCCGGGAATCGGCCCCAGGTCGTGGTGGCCTCCCCTGCGGCATTGCCGCAGTCGACGGCGAACTTCACCCCCGGCGTCTTCGCCAGCGGAGATGCCAAGGTGTCCGCGAAACCCGACACCGCCTTTCTCACGGTCGGCGTCGAGTCGCTCAAGCCGACGGCGGCCGCCGCACAGGGCGACCTTGCGACCAGGGCCTCCAGGCTGATTGCGAAGGCCAAGGCTCTCGGCATCGCCGACAAAGACATCAGCACCTCGGGCTACTCTGTGAACCCGAACTACGTGGGCTCCAACTCCACCATCGACGGTTACCGCGCGTCGGAGCAGCTCCAGCTCAAGTGGCACAACGTGGACACCGCCGGCGCCGCGGTGGACGCGCTCGTTCAGTCGGGCGGCGCGACCAACGTGTACGTTGGGTTCGGCCTCGCCAACCCGAAGGTGGCGCAGGCACAGGCGCGTGCGCTGGCAATCGCCGACGCCAAGACCAAAGCGCAGGCGATGGCTGACGCCGCGGGCGTGCGGCTCGGTCAGGTGATGCGCGTCAGCGATATCTCCTCATACGGCGTCACACCGATGTATGGCGCGTCGTTCGACGCTCACGCGGGCGCCGTGCCGGCGCCCAGCCAGATTCCTGTCGGCGAGCTCGACGTGCAGGTCACCGTCGAGGTCGACTTCGCGATTATCTAAAGAGCAGTGAATAGAGTGATGGCGCCGCTGGCGATCAGGACAAGGCTCCAGGCCAGGTCCATGTTGACCCAGCCGCGCCGGAGGATGCGCAGGCCCACCTTTTCGTAAACGACGATGGCGACGATGCCCATGACTGCGAGCATCGCGGTGACGTGGATTGAGGCGGCGAAAACCGCCTGCAAGGTGATCTCGCTGAGGCTGTGATAGGCGCCGGCGACTGGCATGCCGAGGAGCACGGGCGCGAGCATCAAGCCCGCGCCGTGCGCCGACGACATGAGAAATGACCAACCGGCGAGGCCGGCAAATCCAATCCTCATGCCGAAGCCTTTGGGGTGCGAAAGCGGCTTGACCAGCTTGTACAGGCCGAAGCTGACGAGCACCAGCGCCGCCAGCAGCCGAACGAAAAATGGCGGCACGAGCTGCTCGGTCAACGACACGGCGATGACGACCACGACGATCGAAGCCTCGTGGCCGAGCGCTATCGGGAGCAGCGAGCCGAGGACCGCCTCTCGCCTCCGCTCCTGCAGGCCGCGCGCCACGGCGAAGAGCCATCCCATGCCGGGGTTCAGGCCGTGATAGGCCCCGAGCAGCGCGAGCGCTGCCCAGGGCCACCAGCTGCTGCTCACGGATAGCAATACGAGTCGGACGAGGCGTCCCCGCCTTCGAGGTGAATCTGGTGGGTCCGCTGCTCGAACTCGGTGAAGAATCCGTCCTCCAAGCTCAGGCCACCCTCGGGCTTGGCGTTGATGAGGGTCGCCCAGCTCCCGACGCCTTCGGGATAGAACTGCTCGTCCCAGCTGGCGTACAGCGAGTTGGTCAGGTAGATCCGCTTGCCGTCGCGGCTCACCTCGACCATCTGCGGCCCGCCGTTCAACGGCCCGCTCTTAGGGTGCGCTGCCTTGCGCACGATGCCCCCGAGGTGGACGCTGCCAGTCTTCTTCGGCTTGAAAGGATCGCTCACGTCGAACTGCAGGAATTCGCCGGTGCCCCACGCCGACACGTAGAGCTGCTTGTCGTCGAGCGAGAGGTTGATGTCGGTGACGAGCGGCGGCACTGCCTTGAATCCCTTGAGCAGGGGAGGCAGCTCATCCTCGGAAGCTGGCTCGGCCGGGATCTCGATCACCTTCTCCACCTTGTACGAGGAACCGTCGAGGTGCCAAACCCAGATCGATGCGCTGAGGTCCTTCAGGCTCGTGACCACGCCGACAAAGCCGTACGCCTTCGTCGGATCGTGCGCGGGTCGTAGCTCGAGAACCATCTGGTTCTCTTTGCCGAGGTCGATCTCCTGCTTGTGGCGCCGCTTGGGCAGGTCCCAAAAGTGCAGCTTGTGACCGTAGCCGCCTGCCAGCAGGATGTCCGGGATGACGCCGCCCTCGACCATGTTTGGCGTGCCCCACTCGCTGGTGATCGCAGTGTCGTATCCGAGGTGCCACCAGAAGTCGTAAGCCAGCTCCTGCGGCCCGCGGTCGAGCTCCCAGCGCCCTTTCACCGAGAAGTTGTCGTGGTCGACTATGAAGATGCCGCCGGGACCGTTCCCGTCGGGAGCGCCCAGCGCGCTGACGAAGATGCCGTCAGGACCGCAGTGGATGGTGTGCGGGCGGCTGTACCCGGCCCTCGAGGCGATCTCTTCGGCCTCGATGGTGTGCACGAGCTTTGGCTTGCGGGGGTCGGGTTTGACATCAAAGACGTAGATGCGCGAGGAGCGCAGGCCAGGGACCAGAAGGTAGCGCCGCTCGACGTGGGGATGCGGCGCGTACGGGCAGAGAGCCGAGCTGCACGCGTTCCAGCCGAAGTGGTGCAGCTCGTCGCCGACGTGGGGCATCTCCACGCGGCCGGCCTGTTTGCCGAAGTTCGGCGACTTGCGGTCGACGTCGAGGGTCACCAGCGCGTCGGGCTTCTTGGCGGTTGGATCGAAGGTGACCATATATGCCAGCGTCTCGACTGGGGCTTCCCCGGCCAGGCGCGGCGACGGGTAGAAGGTCTGGTCGGGTCTAAGTAGGGTTGTCGCCATCTGCATCTCCTTTCAGGCGCCCGGACAGGGCTGCGGATTTGGGAAAGAAGGAGGTCGCCTATCGGGCCGGGCGTCGCTGCCCGGGGTCTAGCGACCTAGCGGGTACAGAAGCAGTGCGGCGTTTCCAGGAGTCGGTGGGCGGGGAACTGGAGGTCGATTGGCACTGTGGCTAGGAGTCTAGCTGAAGCCAAACCCGTGACGTTCGGCTCGCCGTGACTTATGGTCGCGGGGATGATCAAGGCGTACCCGGACAGAGGCCTTCCCGCGTTCATGCGCGTCCTTGGCGACTTCTTGACCGTCGCCTGGACCGTCGCGTGGGCCGCATTCGGCTGGCTGATCTATCAGACCGTGCTGGGGCTGCAGGTCATCGCGGATGGGATAACCAGCACCGGGACCACGTTCAACGCGTGGATCGAGTCCTTCCGCAATGCGGTGCCGGGCGGGATCCCTCTCCTCACAGACTTCCTGCTCAACGTGGCCGACACGTTGCGCAGGTATTCGGGGGATCAGCTGGTCTCGGCCGGGCACCAGATCCACGAGGCGATCTTCCAGCTCGCGATCGTGCTCGCGGTGCTCGTGGCGCTGCCTCCGATCCTGCTCGTGCTGGTGCCGTACGGCGCGTGGCGGTGGCGGGACATGAGGGAGATCGGGGCGGCCTTGGCGTTCGTTCGCATCGCGTCCTTGACCGGGCGAGCGGACCAGGCCCGGGCCGTGCTCGCGTACAGGGCCGTGTCCACGCTCAGCTTTAGGCAGCTGATGTCGGCGAGCGCCGACCCGGTGGGGGATATCGCCGAGCGCCGTTACGACCGGCTCGCCAATGCGATGCTGATCCGAGCGGGCCTTGATCCGAGCCGGCTGGCG
>DATCPW010000084.1:0-5744 GCA_036569865.1 Candidatus Dormiibacterota bacterium | reverse complement strand
GGAGACACGGTGAACACCGCGGCGCGTTTCTGCAGCGCAGCGCCGGCATTCAACATCCTCGTCGGCTGGCCAACATTTGAGGCTTGCTCCGAGTACATCGCCGTCGACGAGATGCCAGGTCTCCAGCTCAAGGGCAAGTCGGCCGAGAAATTCCGCGTCTTGAAGGTGAGCGCGATCCGTGAGCACCGCGAAGCCCAGTGGGTGCAGATCCCGACTGAGGCTGCCCTCGAGTCGTACGAGACGTACAAGCATCGCTACGCCCAACAGTCAGTTTTCGCGGCGGCTCAAGAAGCCGAGGCATGACTGTCGAGCGTGCTGCCGAGCTCCTCTCGGCTGCTCGTAGAGGCGTGGCGTTCACGGGCGCCGGAGCCTCCGCCGAAAGCGGCATCCCGACCTTTCGCGGGGTGGGCGGCCTTTGGAGCAAGTACGATCCGATCAAGGTCGCTTCCATCGACTCGTTCATGCAGGATCCGACCGCCTACTGGATGGTGTCGAAGGAGCGCGGTGGGATCGCTCTCGCTGCGCGGCCCAACCCTGGCCACATGGCGCTCGCAGCGCTTGAGGCCGCAGGCGTTCTGGTCGCGATAGTCACGCAGAACACCGATGGCCTCCACCAGGCATCGGGCAGCCGGCGCGTGGTCGAGCTTCATGGGTCCAGCCGCACTGTGCAGTGCCTCGACTGCGGGATGCGAGAGTCACGAGCCGTCGTCCAGGCCAGGCTGGCTGTACAGATGCCCCCTCTATGCAAATCGTGCGGCGGCATGTTTCTCAAACCGACCGTTGTGCTGTTTGGTGAGCCGATGCCAGTGCCGGCCATGCATGAGGCGTTGGCCCTGGCACAAGGCGCTGACGTCATGCTCGTCGTCGGCTCCTCGCTGATGGTTCACCCTGCGGCCGGCATACCGTTGGCCGCGGTCCGCTCAGGCGCGAGCTTGATCATCGTCAACGCCGAGCCGACGCCGTTCGACTCGCTGGCGGAGGTTGTCATCCACGGGCGCGCCGGCGAGGTGCTGCCCGAAATCCTTAGCCAAGTAGAGCGCTGAAGGAAGAATCGACGGATCTTCGGCGCCCATGCGGCCCATCTGCGTTGTTGCGACCTCCGTTGCTCGCTTACGCATCTAGCGATGCGCGCGCTCCGCTACTCGGCCGCGCCTAGCAGCTGGACCACCTGGATCACCGAATATCTCGCCGCTTCTCCTTCATCGCTCTACAGATGCCTGACGCTGCCGGCGCTCACCACCGCGCCGTCGACAAGCAGCTCGCCGTGGTCGTTAATGTCCTCAGCCACGCCGTCGAAAGCGCGATCCGGAAGCTGCACGCGGACCTTCCTTCCGATCGTGTCAGACAGCTCGCGCCATCGCGCGAGCACCTCGTTCGGGGGCGCTGAGCTCCACCGCGCCAGAGCGATTCGCAGTCGCTCCAGCAACCAGTCACGAGGCTGGTTCAAGGTGGCTCCACCCTCCGGGGCCCATATGAGGTTGATGCCGATTCCACACACGGCTTTGGCGGCCGTCACCTCGACCAGGATGCCGCCGACCTTGCGGCCGTCGAGTAGCAGGTCGTTGGGCCACTTCAGCCGCACGCCGTGATCGCAAGCCTCGGCGGCGGCCACCCCAGCCGCCAGGCTCAGCAGCGGATTCGATGGGAGGACGAACGAGACGAGCAGCGCCGTGCCGGATGGCGCTTCCCACCGGTGCTCGAGGCGCCCGCGTCCCGCCGACTGGTGGTCGGCCACGACGATCGAGCCGAGCGGCAGGTCGCGAGCCACGTCTTGGGTGGAGGCCACGGACTCGAGGTGGATGACTCGCGCCTCTTCAGTTGCCATTCACCGACGGTAACGCGTACGCCGGTAAGCTGGTGGGGCGATGAAGATCCACCGCGCCATCACGCTGGTGGCAATGATGTTGCTCGCGGTTGGCGCCCTTGCGTTGCTCCTCATCTCGGGGATCGCCAACTTCGACAGCCACTCGCTCATCGCGCTTGTCGTCGTCGTGGTGGCTGCGGCGGCGGGCGGCATCGGCTTCAGCTGGAAGCGCTACTACAGGCGCTAGAGGCTGAAAACATGCTGAGACTCGGTTACAAAGCGTCGGCCGAACAGTTCGGCCCGCGCCCTCTGCTCGATTTCGCGGTCGCGGCCGAGGAGCGCGGATTCGACAGCGTCTTCGTCAGCGATCATTTCCAACCGTGGCGGCACTCGGACGGTCATGCGCCTTTCGCATTCGCCTGGCTCGCCGCGACTGGCGAGAGAACGCGTCGCGTCGCGCTCGGCACCTCGGTCGCGACGCCCACCTTCCGCTATCACCCGGCGGTGGTCGCGCAGGCTTTCGGAACGCTGGGTTCGCTGTATCCGGATCGCATGATCCTCGGGGTCGGAACCGGCGAGCACCTCAACGAAGGAGCCCTCGGCATCCAGTGGCCTGACAACAAAGAGCGATTCGCTCGACTGCGCGAGGCAGTGCGTCTCATCAAACAGCTATGGACCGAGCAGCTGGTGACGTTCGACGGCGAGTACTACCACACGAAAAACGCCACGATCTACGACAAGCCAGAGAAGCCGATCCCGATCTATGTCGGCGCCGGCGGACCGCAGGTGGCGAAGTTCGCAGGACGCGCAGGCGACGGTCTCATCTGCACTTCAGGCAAGGGCATGGAGCTTTACTCGGAGCAGCTGCTGCCATCGTTTGCGGAAGGGGCGACTGAATCGGGTCGCGACGCCGGCGGCCTCGACAGGATGATCGAGGTCAAGGTCTCATACGACACCGATCGCGATCGCGCCATGGAGGACACGAAGATCTGGGCGGCCCTGGCGCTTCCGGCCGATGCGAAGGCGGGCATCGATGATCCGAGGGAGATGGAGCGGCTCGCGCGCGACGTGGAGAATGTCGCGCATCGCCGGTGGCTCGTCTCGAATGATCCGGACGAGCACCTGGAGCAGCTTCGCCCTTACCTCGACCTTGGTTTCAACCACCTCGTCTTTCACGCGCCAGGCAACGATCAGGCTCGGTTCCTGGAGCTCTACGGTTCTCAGATCCTGCCTCGGATTCGCGCTCGATGGGGCTGACGCAGGGTCGCGCAAAGGACGGCGAGGCGACAGGCGCCTGGGTCATCGTCCTC
Source organism: Candidatus Dormiibacterota bacterium (assembly GCA_036569865.1). Classification (GTDB taxonomy): domain Bacteria; phylum Chloroflexota; class Dormibacteria; order Dormibacterales; family Dormibacteraceae; genus Palsa-872. Next base: position 2,630 of record DATCPW010000084.1, on the reverse strand, counting down.
GTCAAGGACCTCGATCAGGCCAAGCAACGGCTGGGCGACGTGCTCGACGCCAAGGCCCGACGAGCGCTCGCTCTTCGCAATGCCGAGCGAGCAATTCGAGCCGCCGCCGCAGGTGATCATCGCCTGGTCGTGGGCGGTAGCGCCGAAGTAAAGGGGATCGCGGACCGCCTTGGCGTCGAAGCCGTTATCGAAAGACGGCAGCAGGGCCAGAATGTGGCCGCGAAGCTTGGAATCGCCCACGCCCTCAAGGGCAATGCCCGTGCGGTCCTCATCCTCTCAAGTGACCTGCCGCTGGTGACTCCGAAGTCGGTGAAGGACATGCTGGAAGTCGCCGGCCGCCTTGCACCGCCGGCGGTGGTGGCAGCGCCCGCAATTGGGCGGGGAGGCACCAACGCTCTCTATCTGAGTCCGCCGGACGCGATCTCCCTTCATTTCGGCGAAGACTCGCTCACCGCTTTCCGCCAGGAGGCCGAGACGAAGGGCGTCAACTTCGCAGTCCATGAGTCGGACGCGATGGCTCTCGACCTCGATGAACCTGAAGATCTCGAGCATGCTCGGCGGCGCGTGGATTGAAGCGTTTTGAGCTCATCGGCGTTGACGGCCTGCCGGAGATTGCGGCCGGTGACGATCTAGCGCAGCTCATCGGTGCGCGGATCAGCCTCGAGGCGGGCGACATCGTGGTCGTCGCCCAGAAGGTCGTCTCCAAGGCCGAGGGCCGCACTCGCGACCTCACCGACGTCGTCGCAAGCGATGAGGCCGTGCGGCTGGCGCCGCACCTGGTGGCCCAACCCGACCCGCGCTTTGTCCAGGTGGTCCTCGACGAGAGCGTGCGAGTCCTGCGAACCGAGCGCGTCCTGATCACGCAAACGCGTCACGGTTTCGTGTGCGCCAATAGTGGAGTCGATCAATCGAACATCCCGGGCTCCGAGGTCGTGACCCTCCTTCCTGTCGACCCTGACGCGAGCGCTGAGCAGCTTCGCGCCCGGTTGCTAGAGATCACCGGGGTGACGGCTGCTGTGATCGTGTCGGATACGTTCGGCCGCCCATGGCGGCTCGGGATCGTCAACGTGGCCCTTGGTGTGGCCGGTATACCGGCGCTCATCGACATGCGCGGGCGGAAAGACGACGCGGGCAGGGAGCTGCACGCGACGGTGCTTGCCGTGGCCGACGAGGTGGCGGCGGCCTCTGGCCTCGTGATGGGGAAGACGCGGCGGACTCCGGTCGTGGTGGTGCGTGGTTTGGACCTCGAGGGTACTGGCAGCGGGCGGGAGCTCATAAGGCCGGCGGCGGAAGACCTTTTCCGGTGAAGGTGGTCGTGCTCGCGGGAGGCACCGGAGGAGCAATGCTCGCCTCGGGTTTCCAATCGCTCGTACCTGCGGGCGACCTCACGGTGGTTGCCAACACCGCGGACGACGATGAGTTCTGGGGCCTGCTCGTCTGCCCGGACCTGGACGCTGTCGTCTACCGGCTCGGCGGTGCCTTCAATGACGAAGCGGGTTATGGCGTTAAGGACGATTCGTTCAAAACGCTCGAGGCGCTGGAGCGGCTGGGGGAGAAGGCCTGGTTTCGGATAGGAGACAAGGACTTTGCCACGCACCTGATTCGAACCGAATCGCTTCGGCTTGGTCGGCGCCTCACCGAAACGGCAATCGACCTCTGCCATCGGTTCGGCGTCGAAGCTGCCGTGCTGCCGATGACCGATGAGCGCGTTCGCACGCGTTTCACCACGGATGGCGGGGAGCTCTCGTTCCAGGAATATTTCGTGCGAGAACGGTTGGCGCCGGTGCTGCGCCGGATCGATTTCGAAGGGATCGAGTCGGCGAAGCCGACGCCCGAAGTCATGTCCGCGCTCGCGAGCGCAGACCTGGTGGTGATCGGGCCGTCCAATCCCCTCATCTCGATCGCTCCGATTCTTCGTGTGCTCGGTGCGCACGTGCCTCGCGATCGAACAATTGCCGTCGCTCCCATAGTTGGAGGCGTTGCTCTCAAAGGCCCGACGGTGGCGATGATGCAGGCACTCGGTTTTGAAGCATCCCCGATCGCGGTGGCGAAGATGTATGCCGGCGTTGCAGCCGCATTTGTGGTCGACAGCCGCGACGCCGCGCTGGCACCCGCGATCGAAGCGCTGGGTTACCGGTCGATGGTCGTCGACACTGTGATGACGGATGGAGGTCGTGGATTGGCGGCGGCGATACTCGCTTAGGTGCCTTTCGAGTTCGCAACCGTCACGACAACGCCAATCAGGACCGTCACCAGGCCGACGACGAGGAGCGCGTATTGCGCGATCGCGATGACGACGCTGGGCTTCTTGGGCCCTTCGTCGGGTTCGTCGCCCGCGGCCTCGCCTGAAGCGAGGGACCACGCCCCAGTCTGGGCATCCTTGGAGCCTTTCTTCTTGGGGGCGGGCTCGGGCTCGGCGATACCTTTGCTTTCGCCGACCACCGACCACGAGGCGCCGGCACCAGCCGGTGTCGATGCCGGTTCGGCAGGACGCGCAGCGGGCTCGTGCTCCGCCTGGGTATCAGGCGCGGGAGTCCACTCTGGCCGACTCGCCGGGGCCTCGAACGGTGGGGGCTCGTACGCGGGGGTGGCGGCGGGAGGAGTTGGAGTGGCGGCGGGCGGCGTGTACG
>DATCPW010000083.1:0-3202 GCA_036569865.1 Candidatus Dormiibacterota bacterium | reverse complement strand
TAGGGCTGAGACACCACGGGGGGCACCAGCCGGCACCCGATGACGGGCATGCCCATATCGTCGCAGGAGGGAGCTGAGGTGGTGCGTAACATCGCACGCAATCCGTCGCGGTCTTCGGTTCGCCATACTCGCTGACCCCTTGACGGGAAGCGTTGTGGAGTGGGCCGTTCGGCGTTCATCGGAGCTGGTGGAGGTCGAGGATCGCGCAGGCACGGCGAGCGACGGTGCTTCTGATGACGGACTCACAACCTCGCTGTCAATCTTTGAGAAGGACAAAACCGCAGGCCACAGGGGGGTCTGACTGCGGTGGGAGTGGTGGCCGGGGGCGCGGTCGAACCGCCGACTTCTGGTTTTCAGGCGGAGATGGTGATCTTCTTGCCGCTGAGGCCCGCGTCAAGGGCGGCGTCGATCAGGTCGTTGCCTTGAGGCAGAAGGTGCCCGTAGGTGTCGATGGTTGTGGTGATCGACTCATGTCCAAGGCGCTGCTGGATGTTCGGGAGGGGTACGCCGGCGGCAATGAGCCAGGCGACGTGGGTGTGCCGTAGGTCATGGGGTGTGAACCGCTTGGCGAAGCCTCCCCGCCTTGGCAGCTTTGAGGGCGGGGAGCCATCTCTGGTCAGAGATGCTCAACGTAGCGGAGGCCGAAGGCCAAGAGGGGAGTCGGCTCATGCCCTGAGTCGCTCGGCGTCTCCACCGTTACGAACCTTTGCCGGGCATTCATCCCTCGGGCCAGCGGTTGCCCGCCTCCTGCACCAACGTCTTGAAACGCTTGGCAGCCAGAAGGGGGTTGCGGCCTACGGCGAACTTTCTCCGCCGTCCGTTGACCGTCCTGACGCCAAATACGCGCGCCGTTATGCCGCCGTCGCCCCGTTCCTTCAGGGATGACCTGCGCAAACGTCGAATCTCAGTCCACTGGTTACGCACTGGGTACGCTCGTCGACGGGCTCCACGCGAGTGACTGCGGGTCCCAGATGGCCGTGTTCGAGCTCTTGCCGAGCGCAGGGTCGACGAACGATGCGACGATGGCCGCGGCGGTCTCGGCCGTGAAGGACTCGGCAGAGGGGACGCCCTTCGCGGTCGCCGGGTAGGTGCGAGTCCAGTCGGCCGGGATGTCGAAGTGGTCGAACGGAGCGATGTTGCTGATGAGCCGCTTCGCCTCGACGGCCTGCCGTAGCTCCGCGAGATCGACCGTCTGGGTGTGGGCCAGCACGACGAGGTCGACCAGGTCTTTAACCCGGCTGCTGCGTTTGCCGCCGGGATAGTTTGTGTCCATCGTCGCGCAGACCTTGTCGGCGAGCTGATCAGCCACCGGATAGAGCCGGTACGGATGCGTGACCAGCGGCCGCCGCAGGTGCAGCCGGTTGGCAGGCTCGACGACCTCTGGACGACCGACTGGTGATGGACCCACAACCACGTCGACCGTGACGGTGTCGATCTGGTTGTCCGTGTCCACGTCGAAGCACGCAAAGACGTAGCGTCTGGTGGCGACTCCCGGCTGGTTGTCGCCCAGGCCAGTCGGCATCGAGCGCACCAGGCGGAAGGTCAGGTGATCGCTGAGGTTGACGGCGACCAGCGAGGCCAAGGCTGCTTCGGCATCTGCCAGGTCGGCCACATGCAGAGCCGCGAGGTCGACGTCTTTCGTGGTGCGCGCACGCGGCACACGCGCGAGCATGCTCATCCCACCCTTGAGCAGCCACTCGGACTCCTCGCCCCGGGCGAAGACCCGGGAAAGGAATCGGTCGTAGCGTGCCTGACGGATCTGAGCGTCGACGGTGGCTGCGCTGACGCCGGGACCAGCCAGCCGGGCTGCCTTCTTTGCGGCGTCCTTAATGGCGAGTTCCAGCGAGCGCCAGTCGCCGTACCCTTCGAGCTCAGTCACGGGTCCCATCCGTCCGGAGCAGCGCCAGCCAGTTGGAACAGGTCGTTCGCCAGGCCGAGGCCCGTGCTCTTGCGTCGGGCAGCAACGGGGGAGAGGTAAAACGCAAGCTGCTCAGAGGAAAGGAGCTTGTCGGCGCGAATGGCATCACGTAGGCAGTCGGCCACGAGTGACAGGTCGGCTCCGATCTCGACCAGATCGGCGATGGTCCGCTCGACGGACAGCGTCGGGAGACCGTTGACCGGGATCGCTTCCTCACGCGTCAGCGCTCGGATGCGCAGGCGGACGTCGGGCAGCCGGGTGCCCTTTCGGGCGGGAACGATGAAGTCGAAGCCGTTGAGGATGAAGTCCCCGATCTCATGCAGAGCGGCTGCGGTGGTGCCAGCAGCCACGATGGTGGCAACGCCATCTGCGGTACGTGAATCCGCTGCGCCACCGAGCGCCAGCCAGGTCGCATAGATGGCTTCGTGATCCTGAGCAGGAGCACCGGCCATCCGGTAGACGCCCTGCGCGACGCGCTCAATCGCGCCAGTGGATGCCATCCGAGAGAGTTGTTTGCGTGCGACGCCTGCGGCCTCGGCCTGGGCAGTGGTGACCAGACCCCATCGTCGTTCTGCGATGGCGCCCAGTCGTGTGAGAGTCGCGTCGGCCACGACAACGATTGTACCCACTTTCGGGAACAAATGTTGTCGGCTGTGTTGGCAGTCTGCCCTTTTTGTAGCTCTGAGTCGGCCGTCGGCCGCCTGTCCAGCGAAGTGAGGCGCTGGAGGTGGAGCGGGCGGCCGTGGTGAACACGAAGTCGTCGGGGATGGCGCGATGGTGATGGTTCGCCGTGACTTCGGCGTCTTGGGGAGGCCGAGATAGTGCCCGCGCATCTCGTGCTTGGCGTTGATCCGCTTGGTGAGCCATTTGGGGATCTGAGTCTGGCCATCTTCGCCTTGGCGGTTCCACGCCTTGCGGACGCTGAGTGTGGTGATGCACAACTCGAGCTAGCCCATGGCCGGTCAGCGCAGCAGATCACAACGTCGACGTCGAGGGCCAACTCCGGTCCTTGGGGCTCGCAGATGCTCTCTTCCCAGGCGCTGATGTGGGGGTCGGCGGTCGTGCCATTCGTCTATGACGATGCAGCGAGCTGCTGGCCGCTGCTCCAGAGATGCCATGATTCCCGTCGTTCTGTTCCCACGTGGGAACACCCTGGTCTGACCCTCTGTCGGCGGGTTGTTCCCAAGATGTTCCCATAGCGGAAACAGGAAGAGCCAAGTGTCCGGAGGGGGACTGACCACCAGGGACACACGCCTTCGACAAATTGGCTCCCGGCCTAGCCTG
>DATCPW010000082.1:0-8848 GCA_036569865.1 Candidatus Dormiibacterota bacterium | reverse complement strand
TCGGCGACAAGATGGAGGCCAACGCAGAGACGATCCTGGTCACCGCTGCCAAGGATCTGGATCTAGGTCAGTTGCGAGTTGTCACGATGAAGCTGCAGCACCTGATGGACCCCGACTCAGTTCGCGAGGAAGCCAACGAGTCCCATGAGCAGCGCTTCCTCTCCCTGAGCCAGACACTCGACGGCGTCTTTTACCTCAATGGACGGCTCGATTCAGAAGGCGGAGCCACCCTCCAGACAGCGCTCAATGCGCTCGGGGGACCGCCGACCGCGGAGGACAGGCGAACACCGAAGCAGCGGCGTGCTGACTTGTTGGTGGAGCTGGCGCGCCAGCAGCTGGACGGCGGCAAGCTGCCCGAGGTCGGTGGCCAGCGGCCGCACCTGGCGGTGACCGTTTCAGTAGCGACCTTGGCCAACCAGCCGGGCTCGCCGGCGGCTGACCTCGAGTGGGCGCAGCCGATTCCGGCCGAGACCGCTCGGCGGCTCGCCTGCGATGCCGCGATCACGCCTGTGTTCGTCGGCTCGGAGTCGGACCAGCCGCAGGCAGGACAGACCAGCCGCTCCATCAGCGGTTCGCAGCGCAAGGCTCTGGTGGTCAGGGATAAGGGCTGCAGATTCCCAGGTTGTGACAGGCCGCCTGACTGGACTGATGCGCACCATCTCCAACATTGGGCCGACGGCGGCAAGCACGTGATGGACAACCTGGTGTTGTTGTGTCGCCGTCATCACCGCAAGGTGCATGAAGAGGGGTGGCAACTGGGGATCACGCCTGATGGCGACATCGCGGCAGTGCCGCCTTAGGAGTTCGCTAGACGCCTGGCGTGCAAGCGCGGCCGCAGCGCTTCCGCCAGCCTGACCGCCAGGTACGTGGCGAAGGCCAGGGTGGTGATGAAGAAGCTGACCGGGTGCGGTGAGAAGAAAGCGATCGCCAAACCGAACCAGGTGAAGGCGAGCGCCAGCACAATGCCGATTGCGATCGCTACCGGCGGGCGGCTCGAGAACCGCACGGCAATCGCCGCAGGCGTGACTATCAGGGCGAAGATCAGCAGCACGCCGACCACCTGAACTGCCTCGCTCACGGCCACTGCCAGGATCGCCATGAAGGCGATCGACAGCACCGTCACCGGCACCCCCTTGGCGCCGGCGAGGTCTTCGTCCACCGACGAGAACAGGAGCGGGCGGTACACGGCAACCAGGGCGGCCATCGTGATCACTCCCGCCGCAAGCGTGGCGATCACGTCCGACGTGCTGATGCCGAGGATCTGCCCGAAGAGCAGCGCATACGCCTCGGTGGCATAGCCGCGATACAGCGAGATGAAGAGCACGCCGAGCCCGAGGGCCCACGCCAGCACGATGCCGATGGTGACGTCGCGCCCGCGCAGGCGGTTTCCCAACGCTCCGATGGCGATGCCGGCGCCGAGCGTGAACGCCAGCAGGCCGACGATTGGACTCAGCGCAAGCACCACAGCACCCGTCGCGCCCGCGAAGCCAATGTGTGAAAGCGCATGCGCGGCGAACGCCGATCCCCGGAGCACGACGAAGTAGCCGATCGCGCCCGCCACGATGGCAACGATGGTGCCCGCCTCGAACGCGTGGACCATGAACTCGTAGTGGAAGAGCAATGCCAGATCATCGAGCGGATTCCAGCTCGGGTCAGTGGCACCAGCGGCGATCGTCATCGGGATCAGGTCATGCATGCGGGTGACTGACCTCCTCCTCGAGGCCGACCACGAAGACGCGGCCTAGCCGGTCACGCAAGACCTCGACGGGTGCGGAGTAGATCGCCGACAGCGTTTCCGACGTGATGATGTCGGCAGGCTTGCCCATGGCGAGCTTCCCCTGAGCGATATAAAGGACGTGGTCGATGTGCGGCAGCAATGGATTCACGTCATGGGCGATGAGCAGCACTGTCAGATGGCGCTCACGGGCAACCTCGCTGATCAGCTGGACGATGGCGCCCTGGTTGCGTACATCGAGATGCGACAGGGGCTCGTCCATCAACAACAGGCTGGGTTGACCAACGAGCGCCTGCGCGAGGAGGAGCCTTTGCTGCTCTCCCCCGGACAGGCGACCCAGCTGGCGGTTCGCGTAACCCTGCGCGCTGACGGCCGCGATCGCGACATCTGTGGCGGCGGCCACCTGCTCGCGGCCGGTCAGCCGGACGCCCCATCGGTGCCCGTCGACGCCGAGCCCGACGAAGTCGCGGCCCCGGATCGAGAGCTCGGGGTCGAAGGTCGAGCCTTGAGGGACATAGCCGATTCGCGGATTGCCGCGCCGGGGCGATTCGCCGAACACCTCAAGCTCGCCGGCCATGGGATGCAGCAAACCCAGGATCAGCCTGATGAGCGTCGACTTGCCGGCGCCGTTTGGACCGAGGATTGCGGTGAACGATCCGGATGGGATCGAAAAGTTGGCCTCTAGCCAGATGGCTTTCGATCCATACCCCGCTGCGAGGCCGCGGGCGACGATGGCAGCCGCCGGATCGTTCATCGCTTAACGAGCGGACGCAAGCGCCGCTTCAAGCGCGGTCAGCTGCGCCGTTTGCCAGTCCTGGAACGTCGCGCCGACCGGTTGCAGCGTCTCGCTGACACCGACCAGGGGAATGTTCTGTTGCTGAGCCAATTGCTTCAGGCTCGCGGTCAGCGCGCTCGACGCCTGGAGGTTGTAGACGAGCACCTTGATCCTCTTCCCCGCGACCTGATCGTGGAAGGTGGCGACGGTGGATGCCGGCGGGTCGATACCTTGAGCCGCCGCATCCATGAACGCCGTGGGCGAGATCAGGTCGAGGCCAAGGGCAGCCGCCATATAGACGAAGATGCTCTCGGTCGATCCGATCGGCGTGCCCGCGTACCTGCTCTTTATCTCTGCAATCCGATCGGAGTACGGCTTGAGCGCGCTGGTGAACACGCTGCGTTGCTGATCGAAGTACGACGAGTCACCTGAGTCGATCGCCTTGTACTCGGCAGTGATCTTGTCGGCGACGTTCAGCACGTACGCGGGGTTGTACCAGAAGTGTGGGTTGTCGCCCGGCTTGCGGCCCAGCAGCTGGGCGATGTTGAGCACGGTGCGGTGGCTGCTGGAGTTTGCGTCGAGCAGCTTCTGGCCCCAGTCGTCGTAGCCCGCCCCGTTCAAGATCACAAGGTCAGCCTCGGCAAAAGCGCGAGCGTCGGTCGTGCTGCTCTCATACTCGTGCGGGTCAGCGTTGGGGTCGGTGACGACGCTGTGGGCCGACACCTTAGAGCCTCCCAGTTGGGCGGCGATGCTGCCCCAGAAGTTCTCGCCGGCCACGACATTGACGCGGCCTGGTGTCGCCCCTGCCGTGCTTGTCGTGCAGGCGCTTCCGGCGATGACCATCACCACGACCGCCAGCGCCGAAAATATCCCGGGCTTCATTGCGCAAGAGTATTGCACAACCCAATTGCGCAATGTCATTGCACTTGTTACAGTTGAGGCATGGCCCCACCCAGCCCGGTACGCGACCAGGTCAAGCTCCTCTTCTCTACTCCTGGCCGGCACGTCTGGTCGATCGATGAGCTCCAGCAGGCGGTCAGCGCCTCGCTCGGCGGCGCCGACTATTCGAGCGTCTTTCGGGCCGTGGCGGGAATGGAGCGCGACGGCCAGGTCGATAGGATCGACCTGGGCGACGGCAAAGCGCATTTCGAGCTCCGAGAAGACCACCACGAGCACATCAAATGCGATTCCTGCGGCCGCGTCGTCGGGGTGCCAGGTTGCATCCTGGAGAATGCGGCGTCAGAGGTCGCGAACGACACCGGGTTCACAGTCACCAGCCACCAGGTGCTGTTCAGCGGCATCTGCCCGGACTGCGCGACTGCCTCACGCGCCTAACTCCACCTGAGCTGCATACCTGGCTGGATCTTTTTCGAAGGTTGATCTGCAGCCCGCCGAACAAAAGTAATACGTGGAGCCGGAGTAATCGACTTTCTCTTTGGTGGTGGCGGGATCGACGCTCATCCCACACACCGGGTCTTTGGCCAGCTTCGCCCCTTCTTCCGGCCGGTGCGCGTGAGCGCGCAGCATCTCCATTCCACCGGTGGTGACAAACCGCCATGCCAGCACCGCAGTCAGGATCAGGAAGGCGATATCGAGAAAGGTCGTGTAGTTCCAGCTCGGTTGGGTTTCGAAGACGGTGACATGGTGGTTGGTAGGCGACAATCCCAAGAGCTGAAAGGCGCCTCCGACCAAGAACCCGGCAATCGCGATCGCTGCGTAGGAGACGGCCAGCAGGTAGAGCGACATCCGGCCCCCGTAGTACTTCCGATAGATGTTCAGGATGGGCAGGATGATCAGGTCGGCGAAGATGAAGCTGATCACGCCCCCGAAGCTGATGCCGCCGTTCCAGAGCACGACCGCCAGGGGCACGTTTCCGACCGAGCAGACGAAGCTGAGCATGGATATGACGGGACCGATCAACGGGCTCCAGAACTCGTTCAGGGTCGGATTGTTGGTCAGGAAGAACGCCTGCCACCAGCTGTTCGGGACCCAGGCCGCGAGTGCTCCGGCGATCAGGAACCCCACTCCTATGTCCACATACAGAGCGTTCAGGTCCATGAAGAAGGAATGCGAGATGGCCGTGAGGGCTCGCGGCGAGAAGAGCCTGGAGAGGAACGGCCCGTCGGTGATCGACATGTCCATCTCGGCGTGGGCTTCATGCGTCGAACCGAAGACGCCGCGCTCCGCCTGGCGCTTGGCCTCGTCGACCATGCGCCGGCTCAGGGTCACCTTGAAGAGGATCCAGAGGATCACCGCCATGAGGAGGCCGCCGGCGAACTCGGCAGCGACGAACTGCCAGCCCAAGAGGATCAGCAGGACCAGCCCAAGCTCGAAAACGAGGTTGGTTGAGGCGAACTCGAAGATGATCGCGTTGACGAAGCTGGCGCCTCGGCGGAAGAGAGCTCGCGCCAGTGCGACGGCTGCGTATGAGCAGGAGGAGCTGGCCGCCCCCAATCCGAGCGAGACGACGAATCCCTTGAAGTCTGGCTTGCCCAGCACGCCCGCCACTGCCTTTTTCGAAACAACGGTCTGGACCATGGCCGAGAGCAGGAATCCGAAGGCGAGAGGCCAGAAGACCTCCCAGAGCATGAACAATGAGATCTGCAGGGCGTGCAGGATCGCGTTGATCGCGAACAACCCGGGCTAGCTCCTCACCAGGCGCTGGACTGCGCCGTTGAGCTCTCGGACCTTGCCAGTTCCGCGGCCTGACCGGATCGCCTCCGCCACGCAGTGCTCGGTGTGATCGGCGAGCAGCTGCAGAGCGACGCTCTCCAGCGCACCCCTGGTCGCGTTGACCTGCGTGAGCACGTCGATGCAGTAGCGGTCTTCTTCAACCATCTTCTCGATGCCACGCACCTGGCCTTCGATACGCCGCAATCGGGTCGCGATCTTCTGCTTGTCCTTCGTATAACCGGGCATCGGTCAAATATACCCCCTATGGGTATATATGTTGGAAATTGGGTAGATCGTCGAGATCGGCCCGGCGCTGCAAAGTCGTGCTGCAACTTGCTGTGTACGAGCTGGATCGTTAGTTCCGCTCACTGTTGCCATTTGCCGCCTCCTCGATTACATGTCGCGGCGCGGCCGCCTACTGCGCCCTCATGGTCCCGCCTGCCAAGTGCCAACCGGCACTGGAACGGTTCTGAGGCAAGTGGGACCATAGTGATCTATGAAGGCATTGTGTGTGACGTCGGTTTCCGAACGGTTCAGGGCTGGCGCGCGTGGCTAGGGTGCGCCCGGCCAGCATCGTCACCAGGGTCCGCCACAGGGGACAGCGCGCCGGCTGGCTACGAGCTGCTGTGCTGGGCGCCAATGATGGAATCGTTTCGGTGGCAAGCGTTGCGATCGGAGTCATTGCATCTGGAGCCCCGACGAGCTTCGTGCTCACGGCGGCGGTAGCCGCTCTGGTAGCCGGCGCTATGGCGATGGCCGCGGGCGAATACGTATCTGTCAGCTCGCAGCGAGATGTGGAGCGGGCCGACCTCGATCAGGAGCGCCGAGAGCTCAAGACGCAGCCAGAGGGCGAGAAGCAAGAGTTGGCCGCGATTTATGTGAAACGTGGGCTTCCAGTCGAGCTGGCCGGCAAGGTCGCTGAAGCGCTCACCGCTTCTGATGCGCTCGGGGCCCATGCCCGTGACGAGCTCGGAATGGCTGCCATCCCGGCTCGTCCGGTCCAGGCAGCCCTCTATTCGGCGATGAGCTTCACGGCTGGGGCGGTGCTGCCGATCGCCGCTTTCCTCGTGGTCCCGACCGCGGGCCGAACCGCCGCGGTAGTGGTGAGCGCTCTCCTTGCGCTGGTGGCGCTTGGCATTGCGGGTGCGCGCGCGGGAGGCGCGCCGGTACTCCGAGCCGCTGTACGAGTTTGCGTTGGAGGCGCACTCGCGATGGCGGTCACCGCCGCAGTAGGCCACCTCGTCGGCGGGATCGCGGCATAGGCAGTCAACGGTCCCAGCACGAGCAAGCGATCTTGCTGACCCTGGACTGGTTCCGATCCAAATAACCGACCCACAGAATGGCCTTGTCAGTTACTCGGCCTGGCCGAAGGCCTTTATCTCCTCCAACTCTTTCTCCGACAGCTCACGCGGGGTTTGGCCTCGCTTGACCTTTTCCGACTCGACGTGATGCTTGATGGTTGCCACTATCTCGGGATTTGCGAGCGTGGTGATGTCGCCCGGGCTCGTGAAATTGGAGATGCCGGCGATGACCCGGCGCATGATTTTGCCCGAGCGGGTCTTGGGCATGTCGGGCACGATCCAGACGTTCTTCGGCCGGGCGATCTTGCCAATCAGATGCTCGATCGCGGCTGAGACCTTCTCCTCGATTTCCTTGCTCGGCTTCACGCCCGGCTTGAGCGCTATATAAATCTCCACCGCCCGGCCTCGCAATTCGTCGACCACTGGCACCGCGGCGGCTTCTGCGATCTCCTCGACGGTCAGGCTTGCGGACTCGAGTTCCTTAGTGCCCAGGCGGTGCCCGGCCACGTTGATCACGTCGTCGACGCGCCCGAGGATGCGGAAGTACCCATCCTCCGCCAGCAGGGCGCCGTCGCCGGCGAAGTAGGGCCAGTCGTGCCAGTCCTTGCTGTCCTTCTTCTTGTTGTACTTGGCGTAATAGGTCGACACGAACCTGTCCGGGTCTCCGTAAATGGTCTGGAAGATGCCCGGCCACGGGTTGCGGATCGTGATGTTGCCAGCCTTGTTGCTGCCTTTGGGAATCGGCTTGCCCGCCTCGTCGAGGATCTCCGGGAAGATGCCCAGGACGCCAGGGCCGCAGCTACCGGGCTTCATTGGCTGGAGGGCGGGCAGGGTGCTGCATAGGAAGCCACCGTTCTCCGTCTGCCACCAGGTGTCGACGATGACCGCCTCGTTCTTTCCGACTTCGTGGTAGTACCAGCGCCAGACCTCGGGCTCGATGGGCTCGCCCACCGTGGTCATGTGCTTGAAGTGGTAGTCGTACTTCTTGGGTTCATCCGGACCGATCTTGCGGAGCATCCGGATGGTCGTGGGGGCGGTGTGGAAGATGTTGACGCCCAGTCGCTCGGCGATCCTCCACGTACGGCCCGCGTCAGGGTAGGTGGGGACGCCCTCGTACATGACGCTGGTGGCCGCCAGCGCCAGTGGTCCGTAGACGATGTACGAGTGGCCGGTGATCCAGCCGATGTCGGCGAAGCACCAGTAGGTGTCCTCAGGGTGAATGTCCTGGTAGTACTTCGACGTGCCGGCAACGTAGGACAGGTAGCCACCCGTGCTGTGCTGGCAACCTTTGGGCTTGGCCGTTGTGCCGCTGGTGTACATCAGAAATAGCGGAGCTTCGGCCGGCATGGAGACGGGCTCCACTATCTTCCCTCGATAGTCAGCGAGCACCTCGTCCACGAAGAAATCTCGCCCCTTGACCATGGGGGTTTTGGACGAATACGTGCCGGGATGACGTTGCCAGACCAGCACCTTCCGGACCTCGCCACCCTCCTTCTTAGCCGCCGCGATTGCCTCTTCGGCCTTGTCCTTGTGATCCAGAAGCTCGCCGTTTCGGTAATAGGCGTCGATCGTGACGAGAATGTTGCTGCCTGAGTCGGCGATTCGACCGCCACACGCGACGCCGCTAAACCCTCCGAACACCTGGTTATGGATGACACCGAGACGGGCGCACGCGAGCATGGCGATCGGCAGTTCGGGGACCATCGGCATGTGGAGGGTCACGCGATCTCCCTGCTTGAGCCCGCAGAAGTCCCGCAGCAGCGCAGCGAACTCGTTGACGCGCTCGTAAAGCTCTTGGTAGGTGATCACCAACGTCTGTGCGGACTCGGGCTCGGGCACCCAGATGAACGCGGCTTTGTTCCGATACTTGGCCAGGTGGCGATCCACACAGTTATAAGAGGCGTTCAACCGACCGCCAACGAACCACTTCCAGAATGGCGGGTTGCTGGTGTCAAGCGTAGTGTGCCAGTACTTGTCCCAGGTCAGAAGGTCGGCGTATTCCTTGAAGCACTCGGGGAAGTTCTTCTCCGCGAATCGATCGAAGATGGCGGGGTCGCTCGCATTCGCCCGACCGACGAAGCTCGCTGGCGGCGGGAAGTACTCCTCCTCACGCCAATGAACAGCAATCTCTGCCTCCGAGACCTGGGTTTCGCTCATCGTCTCACCTCCATGGCTGCAAGCATGACCGAGCGCACAGGTAGCCCCTGTGCGCCCGGCGATGCCTCATTGACTTCCGAACGGATGACGCCTTAGGACCAGATCGCCTTGCCCACGGGGAGGATCGGCTTAACACGCAAGCTATTCGCCACCACCGCGGCAGACGCGTACCAGGCCACGATTGCGGTCACGACGCCCATCCAGCCG
>DATCPW010000081.1:0-3730 GCA_036569865.1 Candidatus Dormiibacterota bacterium | reverse complement strand
GCTGCTGGTGATCGCGTGCGCATCCGGCCTCGGCTCCGGCGCCTTCCATCCGTTTGCGGCTTTAGACGTGCGAGCCCTGCTGCCGGCCTGGAGGCGAAGCTTCGGCATGTCCGTTTACGTGACCGCCGGCACTGTCGGCGTAGCCCTCGGCCCGCTGATCGGGATCGTGTTGTTCGGGGCCCTGGGCTTGCACGGCACCGGCGTCCTTGTGATCCCGGGCGTCGTCGCCGGAGCCTACCTTTTATGGAGGATGCGCTCGGCCGTGCCGCATGCCGCCATGAGCGGTGCGGCCGGCGGCGCTGGGCAGGCGGTCCCTGTATTCGCCCTCGCCATGGTCATCGGCGTGATGATGTCTCGCAGCTGGACCGTCAACGTCTTCCAGTCGTTCACTCCGACCTGGTACGCCCAGATGGGATACGGCCCAAGCTTTTACGGTCCGCTTGCCACCACGCTGGTTCTCGCGAGCGCGGTGGGCACTGTCGGGTGCGGGTCTCTCGCGGACCGCTTCGGCCGCCGGACGGTGATCCTGGCCACGTTGGTGCTGAGCGCGCCCGCCGTCCTGCTGTTCACGCTGTTCCCCGGTCCGTGGGCTTTCTTGAGCGCCATCCTCATCGGTTTTCTCGCCGCCTCGACGGCGCCGCTGATGCTGCTCATGGCCCAGCAGCTGATGGCTGCGCGCGCGGGTCTGGCCTCCGGCCTGGTGATGGGACTTGGTTTTGTGACGGGCGCACTCGGCGTGCCCATCAACGGCGCGATCGCCGACCACATTGGGCTGCAGAAGTCGCTGATGACCCACGTCATTCTCGTGCTCGCGACGATAGCAATCGCCTGGTTCCTACCTCGCGAGGATGAGATGGAGCGCATCGCCGTCAGCCAACGGGAGGTGCCGGCCGCGGTTACTCCCTGACAATGGGATTTGTGCTAACGACCAGCGGCCAGATGGAGATCGTCGTCCACGACGACGCTCCCGCGATGACCAGGCTGTTCAAGCTGCCCGTCGCCAAGAGACTGGGCGCGCTCGCGGCGATGCGAGGCGTCTCCGAGTTCGACGAGCCGGCCATGAAGCAGCTAAGGCAGATCCATGAACGGGGCGATGGGTTCAGGGTCGGTGTCAACGATCCGCGCTACCCATCCGCGTTGAAGCGCCTGGTCGAGGCCGACGCCTGGGGACAGCTCAAGCGCGATCTCGCGCGTGCTTGGGAGTACCAGCAGTCGGTCTTGCCCGGGATTCACCATGCCGAGACCGTGGACGTGGTGCTCACGCTTGGAAATCCTGACGACCCCGTTTTCATCGAGCGAACGCTGGGCTATTACGGGATGGGCTCGATCCCCGGCAGCATCTGGATGGTGGCCTGGCCCACCGATTACAACGTGACGAGGATCGGCGCGTGCGGTGTGCACGAGCTGGCGCACAACATCCGAACCCCCAACGTCGAGGGCCATTTCGACCTCGAGGAGTGGGTGATACACGAGGGCCTGGCCGAGATCTTCACCGTGGAGGTGTGCGGGCCTGACTCCACGGGGGCGTGGTACGCGCCGGTTACCGGAAAACTGCTCGAGTCGACCTGGAAGAAGGTGACTGAGGCTTTTGGCACGGGGCGTTCCTTTCCGGACTGGACTCCTTACGTGCTGGGCGATGAGGTCGCGGGGCGGATGGGTTTGCGGCCGGTCGGCGTGCCCCACATGGGCGGCTACGCCGTGGGCAGGGCGATCATCGAGAGGTACCTCGCCGCCACGGGCCTGAAAGCAGCTCAGGCGATAGTTCGCCCAACCGACGAGATCCTGGCCGGCGCCGGGCTGAAGCCGAGAACAAAAAGCTGAGAGCGGGTAGGCCTAGATGCCAGTGATCGGCAATGTGTTCGAGGCCGCAGGGGGCGAGGCGACCTTCCGGCTGTTGGTGGCGCGCTTCTACGCGGGGGTCGCGGACGACCCGTTGCTAAGGCCGCTGTATCCGGACGAGGACCTTGCGAACGCGACCGAGCATCTCACGCTCTTCTTGATCCAGTACTGGGGCGGCCCTTCGACCTACAACGAGAAGCGCGGCCATCCTCGACTGCGCATGAGGCATCAGCCGTTCGCGATCGGGCAGGCCGAGCGTGACGCATGGCTCGGGCACATGAGGGCTGCCGTCGAATCAGTGGACCTCGTTCCAGCGGTTCGCAAAGCCATGATCGACTACTTCGAGGCGGCCTCCACGGCGATGATCAACCTGCCGGCTCCGCGTTGACCGGAGCGACGGCGGGGGCCGCTGGAGCGGCGTTGGGCTCGGGTTTGACCAGGTCTTGCGTTCCGGGGATGGCGCCTTCCAGCTCAATGGTCAGTGTGTGCCCCGATGCCTTGGCCCGGCGCAGCGCGGACCGCAGGCGAGGAATCTCCGCCCGTAGCGGCTGCTCGACCCAGTCGAACGCGATGACTCGCTCGTTGACCTCCCAGAACAGGCCGTTCTGCATCGACTCCATGCGGTCGAGGGCTGCGTCGACGAACTCCGGCGGTGCCGCGGCGATGCCTTCGACGAGGATGTGAGAGATGTCCCTCTGGTCCGCCGCCATGGCCCAGAACGTGAGCTTGGCGACGCCCTTGAACAGTCCGTTGAGCCCGATCGGGCGGGCGTTCGGGATGAGGTCCAGAAGGTTGCGGACCATGAGCAGCGCCAGGCGGTGCGTGACCTGCGGATCGCGAGCACGCGCCTCGATGGCGAGGTCGGCGACGTCCTCGGCGGCGGCGCCGAAGATCGCCGGCATCCCCGCCTCGTCGAAATGGCGGCCGTAACGGAGCAGGTGCGCCGCCGCCTCGATGGCGAGGTCGGGGCGCCACTCGAGGGAGCCGATGGCGAGCCGGCGGTACTCGTTCATGATCGCCGACGCGAAGGTAGGTGCCGACTGGTTGATTGCCGCGCGAAGGTACGTGTTGAAGAACCGAACGCACATCTCGGCCACCTCTTTATCGCCCACCTCGATGGCGGCCAAACCGACGTTGCGGGTGGCCACTGCGATCGCGTGCACCGCTTCTTTGCGGTGGACTGGAGTCAGCCCGATCATGTCGACGAAGCTGGACATGATCGTGTACGTGAACCACGTGCCGCCCCGATTCACCTCGGCGAGAATCTGGTCCGAGGCTCCCGGCATCTCGGTGTGGCCGACCTTGAACCAGTCGGGTTTGAAGTCCTTCTTGATGGGCAGGTAGTCGTCGGCGATGAGCTGTCCCAGCACCTCGATGCTCAGCACGCATATCGGTACGTCGCCCAGCTGAATCGATCCAAACGCGATGTCAGTGATCTGTGCGATGTGCGTCATGAGCCCGCTGCGATGCTGGCGCGCGCGAGCGCTATTCACGGCCGCACGCAACTCTCGCCGCGCTCGACGCATGATGCCGCTGACCAGCGTCTCTGCCCGCATCACCTCGAAGATGTAGCCGACGTAGGGCAGCAGGATGCCGAAGTTGACGAGCGCCAGGATCTCCGCCGCCAGGAAGCCCCAGAAGGGCACGTAGTCCGGCTTGATCTCGGAGCGGACGATAAAGGTGTAGAGGATCGAGACCAGCGAGATCCCGAGCACGAGGGCGTTCCAGAGGTTGCGGGTGAAGAGCCCGATGATCCGCGGCGAGTAGCGCGAGGACGTCATCTGGATGCCGAAGACGACGACCAGGAGGACGATGCTGATCGTCACCCCCTCCGCGCCGCCGACGAGCCCGAGGGTGCCGGCGGCCGCGGCCGGGTCGGGCGCGAAGAGGT
>DATCPW010000080.1:0-5864 GCA_036569865.1 Candidatus Dormiibacterota bacterium | reverse complement strand
GCCGGGGTCCCCCCGGCCATGACTTTGTTTCTATGGCCCACCCAGACGTGGCTTGGAGAAACCAATTCAATAAATCCCATCCCGGGAAGGAGAGCAGCCACGCGCAAAGCGCCTGGCGCCGAGAGGAAACCGACTGGTTTCTTCTCGGACTTCTATCCGCGGTGTCCCTCGATGACCATGACGCCCCCGCCCGATCCTTTGCACGAGTACACGCGGTCGACCGTGAAGTCGGTGGGGACGCTCAGCGACTGGCCGATTGCGGAGCTGAGCTTTGACGCCACCTGGGTGGTGAGGTTGATACCGCGCACGGTCACCTCGGTCAGCACCACGCCCAGGTTTGGGGTCGCCGCGTAAAAGATCACAGTCCATGCGATCGGCACACCGCCGAGGTCGGAGTAGTACGAGACGCGTGCCGACGCGGGCGAGGTGCCCTGCACCTGCAGCATGACCCCGGAGCTGGTGAGCGCCTGCGAGATCTGATCGTTGCTCACCGTTTGACGCACGAAGCCGCCGGTATCTACGTTCTCGCCGCCGCAGGAGCTGTTGGTGGCGAATGAAATCGCCCATGGCTCGCCGCCCGGCGCGTTCTCGGCTCGCACGATCGCCCGGTAGCGACCAGGCGGGCCGCTGAGGTTTCCCTGCACCGGCCTCGAGCTCTGCCTGGATGTATGTGCGGTCCCGGAGGGATCGATGACTGTCAAGGTCATAAAACTTCCCGGGTAGCACAGGGCGAAGGTGAGAGTGCCGCCTGGCGAGGAGTAGCCCACCTCAGCCGTCTGGCCGGTGGCCAATCCTTCGCCAGTCGACGTCTGAACCGTGCCCGGATTGGTTCCTCCGGAGACTGTTGCAGCGCACTGCGCTTCCAGGGCGTAAGGGTCCGCATTCTCGGGCTTGATCGGGCCCTGCCCGGACAGCCTGCCGTTGGCGTCGGCGTCGATCTGCTGGTTTGCGGTGAGAGTAACCGTCGTCGTGCCGGTCACCTTCACGGTCCCAACGAAGACCTTGATGAGGTTGGTGAAGTCGGCGCGCACCAATACCTCGAATTGAGTTCCGCGAACTGACGCGCTGACCGAGTGTCCGCCGACCTGGAAGCTCGCGCCGGCCACGAGGTGCTGCACGTTCGTGAAGGTGCGGCCGGCCTTCTGCGACAGGCTCGCGGATTGGAGGTTGCCGTCGTGCGAGAGCTGCGCGGCAGTCACCGTCACCGTCGTGCTCGGCGACATTCGCACGTAGGAACCGTCAGGGAATTGAATCGCCGCGTGCCCTCCATCCCCGGTTCGAACTACGTTGCCGGCGACAAGCTCCTGACCAGGCTTGGCCGTGTGGAAGCCGGCGGAGTTGTTGGTGTCGACGTCGACGGGCGTCGAGATGACCTGCAGTGCAGCCGGTGCAGGCACGGCGGCCTGTGCCTGAACGATGAACAAGTAATAGCCGCCCCCAAAGACCAGGAGAACAACGAGGACGATCGCGAGCAGGCAGCCTCCGCAGCCGCAACCGAGGCACGACCTTCGTGGCTTGACCGGCGGAGGCAGGGGAGTGCCGGTCGGTGGAGAAAGCTGTGTGCTGACAGGCCCAGTGGGTGGTTGGTCTGCCATGCGCAGGGAAGAGTATCGCTACGGGGTCTTGAAGTCGATCACAAGGCGCGCTGGATCCGAAAGGGTGAAAGCCCGCATGCATGCAGGGTTGCTCAGGCCCACGCCCCACGCCAGGTAGCCCTCGAAGTCCTCGAGGATCTTGGTCTCGACCAGCACGTGGAAGTCCGAATGTGTGATGTCAGTCTGGCCGGTGTAGGTGCCGGATGCCGATGCGGAGTGGATCTGAACCAGCACGCCTGCGTTGCCGCTCAGAGTGATCGCCTGGCCGCTCGGGCCGACCCTGAAAACCGGCTTTGCCTGGCGCTTGACCGTGTAGCTCGGTACGCGGGTGTCGAACTGGAGCACGAGGCGGTCGAACCCGATCTGCTCGGCGACCCTGACTCCAGTGAGGTTGGCGGTGCCGGTGCTGCCCCCGCTTGCGTCAGCGCATTTGAAGGCCGCCACGTTTGCCGGCGGCAGCGGCGGGCTCACGGGCGGCGGCGTGATTCGTGGCGCCGACGCCCTTTGGGGTGGGGTATTGGTGGTGCCCGCGACAGGGGTGGTTGAGGGGAGAGCGCCGGTCAATCCGCACGCGCTCAAAATCAGGCACGAGCCCAAAGCCGCCGCGATTCTCGTTGGCCAATGGTATTGTCGAGCCCCGTTACGGTCGCGCCGAGGTGGCGGAACTGGCAGACGCGTCGGTCTCAAAAACCGATGTCCGCAAGGACGTGCGGGTTCGACTCCCGCTCTCGGCACCACAGTGCGATGTCCCTCATGTATGGGCATCAGTGTGGCCGATTCCCCCGTTCGGACTTGACAACAAGGATGTGTTATGGATTCTGTTACGCCCGTGCACGCACGCTGCCTTACGGGTAACTGTTAGGTTTGGCTAGCTCAATTGCAGAGGTCTCACGCCCAAGCGGTGAGACAGCGGAAAACGTTCAGCGCGATTACGCCGTTCTGAAGCGTCGCATCAACGATGCGGGGCTCATGGACAAGCGCCCCCTGTTTTACGCATTCAGCATCACCACCAACCTCGCGTTGTTTTTCGGCTGCCTCGCGATCCTGTTTCTGGTCAAGCAGGTGTGGGCGCAAGCGCTGACCGCGGTCTTCCTCGGCCTCATCTCGGGCCAGCTGGGATTCCAGCTGCACGATTCAGGCCACCGGCAGATGTTCGCGTCTAACTGGAAGAACGCGCTCGTTGGTCTCGTCACAGCGGACGCGCTTTTGGGCATGAGCTACGGCTGGTGGGTGCAGAAGCACAATCGCCACCACGGCAACCCGAACGACGTCGATCTTGACCCAGACATCGACGTCGGCGCCATCGTGTACACGCATGAGCAGGCGATGGCGCGCCGGGGCGCCGGCCGGCTGCTGGCCATGTACCAGGTGTACTTCTTCTTCCCGCTGACGACCTTCCTGGCGTGGAGCATGCACGTCGTCGGCGCCACGTATCTCATCAAAGAGGACTCTCGTTACCGGCGCCTGGAGTTCGCGATGCTCGCGGCGCACGCGGTGATCTATCTCGGAGCGATGCTGTTCTTCCTCGGCCCATGGTCGGCGCTGATGGTCGTTGTCATCCACAAGGCTGTTGGCGGCGCGTACCTGGCGTCGGTGTTTGCGCCGAACCACAAGGGCATGCCGCAGACCGACAGCTCGAGCCGCCTCGACTTCGTGCGCACGCAGGTGCTGACCGCCCGCAACATCTACGGGCACCCTCTCACGGACTTCTGGTACGGCGCGCTCAACTACCAGATCGAACACCACCTTTTCCCAGGGATGCCTCGGATCAACGTGAAGCGCGCGCAGCCGATCGTCAAGCAGTTCTGCGAGGAGCGCGGAATCGCGTATCACGAGACCACGTTCCTGCAGTCTTACCGCGAGCTGCTGGGCTTCCTCAACGAAGTGGGCGAACCTCTGAGGGCTGCTAAAGCCTCGTCCTAGTCGGCTCGCCTACGACCATTTGTGCCCTTTTGGCCCTGTGACCGGCCTGGGGTACGGCCATTAGTGCCCTTTTTGCCCTGTGATCGGCCTGGGGGTCCAGCCAGGACGGCGAGGATTAGCCGAGCTGCATTCCGGGGAAGACTCATTCCGGAGCGGATGTTACTTCGGCGGCTGCGACCCCCAGCGTCAAGCGGGGCGAAGGAGAAAGGGCGGGGTCGATGGCCTGGCCCGTATAGTCCTCCTGCGGGCACCGGCCGGCATCCCCCACCCCTGTGATCAGTACTGCCTTATGACAAATCTCCGACATGACATTCGCAATGTGGCGATCATCGCTCACGTCGACCACGGGAAGACGACGCTGGTGGACGCCCTCCTGAAGCAGAGCCACACGTTCAGGGACAACCAGGACGTCGGCACGCTGATCATGGATTCGAACGACCTCGAACGCGAGAAGGGCATCACGATCCTCGCCAAGAACACCTCGGTTCGGCACGGCGACGTGACCATCAACATCATCGACACTCCGGGCCACGCCGATTTCGGCGGCGAGGTGGAGCGCGTCCTGAACATGGCTGATGGCTGCCTGCTGCTGATCGATGCGGCGGAGGGCCCGATGCCACAGACCCGGTTCGTGCTGCGCAAGGCCTTCGAGGTCGGCCTGCGCATCATCGTGGTGATCAACAAGGTCGATCGCAAGAACGCCGATCCGAAGGCGGCTCTGAACAAGGTCCATGACCTGTTCCTGGAGCTGGCCGAGGACGCGGACCAGCTGGAGGCGCCGGTGATCTATGCAGTCGCGAAAGAGGGCAGGGCCGGCCACCAGGCCGATGCTCTAACCGCCGACCTCGAGCCCCTGTTCAAGACGATCATCGAGCACATCCCCGCCCCCGTCATCGAGCCCGGCGGCTTTCAGATGCTGGTTGCCAACCGGGCCTACGACGACTACACGGGACCGATGGCCATCGGGCGCATCTCGCGAGGCAGCATCGCCCCAGCCGACACGGTGGCCGTGCTCACCGCCGCCGGCGAGCCCCGGCGTGCCAAGGTCGTGCAGGTTCTCGTTTACCGGGGACTCGACCGCGTCTCAGTAGCCACCGCGAGCGCCGGCGACATCGTTGTTCTCACAGGACTGGATGCGGTCGCGATCGGCGACACGCTTGCCGACCCCGAATCGCCCGATCCTTTGCCGCGCATCGAGATCGACGAGCCGACCGTGAGGATGACGTTTGGCGTCAACACGTCGCCTTTCACAGGACGTGAGGGCAAGTTCTCGACCACGCGGCAGCTGCGTGCGCGGCTCTACAAGGAGCTCGACGTCAACCTCGGGCTGCATGTCGAGGACACCGAGGCGGCCGAGCGTTTCCTGGTAAGCGGCCGCGGCGAGCTTCATCTCGCGGTGCTCATCGAGACCATGCGCCGGGAGGGCTACGAGTTCGAGGTCTCCCGCCCGGAGGCCATCGTCAAGACCATCAACGGCCAGCGCATGGAACCGCTCGAGAGGCTGACCGTGGACGTGCGCGAAGAGAACCTCGGCGCTGTCACCGAAGCGCTTGGCAAGCGGCGCGGCGAGATGATCGAGATCAGCTACGACTCCAAGGGCGGCGTGCGCCTCGAGTACACGATCCCCACCCGCGGCTTGATCGGCTTCCGCAACAGCTTCCTGACCCTGACAGCAGGCACCGGTCTGATGGGATCGATCGGGATTGGCTACCGGCCGTGGGCGGGCGACTTCAGAGAGCAGCGCAACGGCGCGCTCACCGCGTCTTCTGCGGGCACCACTCTCGCTTTTGGGCTGGCCGGCGCACAGGAGCGCGGCACCACCTTCATCGAGGCCGGGGAAGAGGTGTACGAGGGCATGATCGTGGGCATCCAGAAGCGTCCTGGAGACATCCGGGTCAACGTCTGCAGGGAGAAGAAGCAGTCCAACATCCGGTCGTCCACCTCGGACATCTCCGTTCGGCTGACCCCGGCCTCCAGGCAGAGCCTGGAGCAGTCCCTGGACTTCCTGACCGATGACGAGCTCCTGGAGGTGACGCCAGAGCACCTGAGGCTCCGAAAACGCCACCTGACGGAGGTCGATCAGTCGCGAGCCCGCCGCTCTTCGGTGGCGCCCCGACCCGAACGGGTGGGATCGCGCTAGGAGCCTGTCTTCTGGGGCTTCCCGGGCCCCCGGGTTGATAAAACCCTGTCTGGGGTATACTCATCTTGCCGGCACAGTGCAGGCGCTCACCGCAGGCTCCGTTTCTCGAACAGGCCCGCCGAGTTGAGTTGGCCATTCGTTCGAGAGATAGGAGATGGAAATGCCTACAGGCACCATCAAGAAACTGGTCGCGGACCGTGGCTTCG
>DATCPW010000079.1:0-12046 GCA_036569865.1 Candidatus Dormiibacterota bacterium | reverse complement strand
CTCCTGGTCATCGCGGTGGCGCTGGGACGTGGCCGCACGTTCGTCGCCGACTGGACACCCTTCCTGCTTCTCTTCCTCGCCTACGAGGCGATGAGAGGCTTTGCGGCGAAGACCAACTTCCAACCCCACGACCTTTCGGGTTTGGAGCGTTGGGTTTTCGCGGGCACGATTCCGACGCTGGTTCTGCAGCACGACTTCTATCACCCCGGGGTAGTTGGGGTGCAGGACATCGCCGCGATGCTGTTTTACTTCATGCACTTCGTGCTGCCGATCGTGGTCGGGTTTATTTTCTGGGTCACGAGCCGTGAGCACTACTGGCGATTTGTTGCCGCTCTGCTCCTGATGTGCTTCCTGGCCTTCGTCACGTATCTCTTCTGGCCCAGCGCGCCGCCGTGGTACCAGCTGCACGATGTGGTGAAGATCAACGATCAGACAGTCCGGACTCTGTGGGGCTTCACGCTCGTGACGCCGCTATATCACAGTTTCAACCCGAACGCCTTTGCTGCCTTTCCATCTCTACATGCTGCATTCCCGATGCTTGCAGCGGTTTACGCATGGCAGCGATATCGATTGCTTGCGGCGGGGTTGGTCTTATGGAGCGCAGCGGTGATCTTGTCGATCGTCTACCTCGGCGAGCACTACGTGGTCGACGCCCTGGTCTCGGTCTTCTACGTTGCCGCCGCCACGATCATCGTCGAGACGGTAAGCCGCCGGCAGGCACGCGCTGCCAGCGCTACGCCTGCCAGACCTTCCGCATGATCGAGCGGGCGAGCTTGTCCGGGTCGTGGTGGGAAGGTATCCGGATGTTGACGACGTCCGCCCCGATGAAGCGAACCTCCGGGTGCCTCGTGGAGTCCTCGGGCGTGAAGATCACCTGCGACTGACCACCCGTGGGCATATGGGAGTTGTTCGAGTTCACGAGCACGAAATCGAAGATGTTCGCGCCGACGTGTTCGTGGAGCACTCTCAGGTAGTCATCGACGTCGTACCCCTCGGTCTCTCCCTCTTGCGATGCCAGGTTGCAGATGTAGACCTTGAGTGCAGGGGAGGCTTTGATCGCCTCGACCATGCCCTCGACAAGCAGGTTCGGAAGGATTGAGGTGTACAGCGAGCCGGGACCTATGACCACCAGCTCGGCATTCATGATCGCCTGCAAGGCTTCGGGGTTCAGCAGCGCGCCGTCGGGCTTCAGGAAAACCTGGCTGATCGGCGCATTCTGCTTTGGAATCTTGGACTCGCCTTCAACGGTGTGGCCGTTGATGGAAGCGACGAGCGTGACGTCCTGCAACGTCGACGGGATGATCGTCCCTTTGACCGCGAGGATCTTGCCGGATTCGCGGAGAGCCTTCTCGAAATTTCCAGTGACGTCGGCCATCGCCATGATGAAGAGGTTGCCGAAGGAGTGGCCATCGAGAGAGCCTTCCTTGAACCGATGGTCGAAGAGCTGTTTCATCAGCGGCTCGGCGTCGGCCAACGCGATGAGGCACTGCCTGAAGTCGCCAGGCGGAAGGATTCGATATTCGTCGCGCAATCTCCCCGAGCTGCCGCCGTCGTCGGCAACGGTGACGATCGCCGACAGATTCGAGGTGTAGGCCTTGAGACCGCGCAAGAGTGAGCTGAGGCCAGTCCCACCGCCGATCGCCACGATGCGGGGGCCGCGGCTCTTCAAACGAAAAGCGTGGATGACCTCGACCATGCTGCTCGAGCTGTTTCCGGGGAGGAAGGGCCCAAGCACCGACTGCGTGAGCTTCAAGTAGCTGAAGACAAGCACGCCGACGCCCAGTGCGCCGAATATCACCGCGCGTATCCAGTAAGGGAGGAACTGCAGAGTTATCCAGTAGAACTGCCCCGGCAGCTCGGCGGTCTTGTACAGGGCCTTGAGTCCGTAAGCGAACCCGAGCACCAGCACCAGCTCCGCGAACATGAGGAGCAGAAGCCAACGCTTGATCTCGAGACCAGGCGTTAACCACCGAAGCAGTCGCGTCGTGGATTGGAGCCTTGTGGCCATCTACCCCGCTTGCAGAAACGGTTTCAAAACGTGCACGGTTACGGTGAACTACGCTTCAATTGAAGTATGGGGACTTTGCGGGGGCTACGTCGGCTGGTGCGGCTCGCTGCTGTCGCGCTCGTGGTTGGGGCAGTCGCTACGGAGCTGGCCAAGCCCGAGGAGGAGCGCAACTGGCACGGCCGCGTTCTGGGCGTCGTTCCATATGACTTTCGAGTTCCATCGTGGGACAAGATCCGCGACGCCTACTGGAACCCCTCGTCCGATTCACTCTTCAGCGACAGGGTGTTCGGAGTCGGTTGGGCGATCAACCTCTACCGGGCCAAGGCACTCCTCGCGGCCGGTTTCGAACGGTTGATGGGTACGCCGCCCCCGCTCTCGATTCGAATGACCTCGCGGCCGCAGACCGAGCGCTCGAGAGCGAGGATCCAGGACCGGGACTAGCCTGTGGATTGCCGTTCGGTGGCGAGTCAGCCGCCGAGAGCAATCGCCGCCGGCAGACAGGAAATCGGTCAGGATCGGCCGCTACCTGCCGGCGCCGCCCTAGCCAGGCGACATGACTGCGGTAGGCGACCGAATTATGCCTGGGGAGAGAGTGTGGATAACCGGCCTGGCTGGGGGACCGACTTGGCGTCGCGGAGGGGTGTGCCGGGAGCTGGCTTTGCCGGGCCCGGCACCCTGAGGGGGGACCCCCCTCAAACTAGAATAGGCGGCCCGGCCTATTGGGGAGTGGCGCAACGGTAGCGCAGCTGACTCTGGATCAGAAGGTTGAAGGTTCGAATCCTTCCTCCCCAGCCAACTTTAGCCATAGCAATTTCCCAAGCTGCTGCGACCCAATGTCATTTACGCTCGCGAAGAAGGAGAAGGACTATGGACACCTCGCAGACATCGGACTCGCCGGCTGTCGAACTTGCTCGCGCCCACCTGGAAGCGTGGACCAATCACGACCTTGACAAAGCACGAGGCAACCTTGCGGAGGACGTGCAGTTCTACAGCCCCGGCTCGAACCTGGTCGGCATTAGCGAGTACATGGACGGGCCGCGCAGCCTTGCCCAGTTCGCAAAACAGGTGGTGCCGGGCAGCCTGCGAATAATCGCTGCCACCGGAGACGACCGCAACGCGCTGATCATGTACGAGGTCCGCACAGAAGGTGGCCCATTCGGACCCAGGCTGTTTCCCTCGGCTCAGACGTGGGTGCTGGACGAGAGCGGAAAGATCAAGGTCGAACGGATCGTCTCAATAGCCATTCCTCTGAGATTGGTTTGAGCTCCGCATGGCCGCTCGGCGCCCTTGAGCTGAAGGTGCTCGACCTCGAGCGCGAGGCCGGCTTCTACGAATGGTTCGGCCTCACAAAGCTGGCGGGTGACAACGAATCAGCCACGTTTGGATCCGGCGGGAAGCCTCTGCTTCGACTGAAGGCCACGCCCGGGTTGCGCTTGCGCCCGCGCCGTACTGCGGGCCTCTATCACTTCGCGATCCTGCTGCCGGCCGAGGAGGAGCTGGGCGGTTTCCTGCGCCGCTCGCTCGAGGAGAAGCTGCCACTGACCGGCACCTCGGACCATTTCGTGAGCCAGGCCCTCTACTACGACGACCCCGAAGGCAATGGCATTGAGGTTTACGCCGACAGGCCGCGCAGCGAATGGACCTATCCGGGTGGCCGGCTCAACATCGGCATCGAGCACCTTGACTTTGAGCGGTTGCTGCGAATCGCGGACAAACCCCAACCGAAGTTTTCCGACCCAACTCTGTTGGGCCACATGCACCTCAATGTCTCCGACCTGGACCGGAGCCAGGCCTTTTACGAGTCGATGGGCATGGAGCTCATGGCGGAGGCGGGCAACATGATGCGGTTCCTCAGCTGGGATGGATACCACCACCACCTCGGGATCAACTTGCTCGAGGGTCGCGGAGCGGCTCCCGTCGAACCCGGCGTCGCGGGACTGGAAAGCTTCGAAGTGGGCCGGGTCGACAAGCCGACCAGAGACCCAGACGGCATCGAGGTCAATCTGCCGCCTGCTTGACGCGTCCGACCTGGTGTTGGCACCACGCATAAAGAGCGTCATACAGCGGGGTCTCCAGGGCGATTTTGCGGTGATCGTCTTCACCGTGCACCATCGCAAAGCCATGAGCGATCGCCTTCAGGCCGGCAGCCTCCGGAGTGATCGCGAGGTCGGCTGAAACGTCAGCGCCATGCACGATCGATGCGAGCCGATCGAGCGCCGGGTCTTTCAACCCGTACTTGAGGATGATCGATTCGAAGCTGCACCGCCCATCGACATGACCGAGCTCCACGCCGCCGACGTCATACGGGATCGCGCTCTCGCTTTCGGCCACTGCACTCACATCCGCCGCCGGCACGTACAGGAACTCGGCGTCTGTATCGATAAATCGCTTGATCAGCCACGGACAGGCAATTCGATCGACGCTGGCGTTCTTTCGAGTCACCCACTTCATCGGCACTTCCTCCTCGCAATCTCACATTGGCATACACCAGGCCGTTCCTTTATCCTCGGCCAGTGGCAAATGTCCTGGTGGGGCTGCAACTCGCCATCGAAGCAGCCTTCGTTCTTCTCACGCTCGCGGCGGTGATCGATTGAGGGAACCCGAAGAGGATACGTTCCGCAACGCCCTCCACGACCTGCTGCTTTACAGCCCTGACCGCCCCACGCTGGCGCAGCGGGCGCTCGGCTGGGCGACACGCCTGGTGGGCGGCGCGAGCGCGGTGATCATCGATGCGGACGGCTCGATCCTCGCCGCGCGCGACATGACGCTCGATCAGGCCGAGGCGATTGCTGCGGATATTCGTGCCGGTTCGGCCGACGGCAATGCGCGTCTTTCGGGCGCGCCTGCCACGAGGCTCATCACCCCGCTGCACCTCCAGCAAGGTGAAGGTTGCATGGTCGTCGTGGCCGGCACCTTCACCCCGATTTTCGGCGACGACGAGATTTCGCGTTTGCGTCAGTACGCGAACAGCATCACCGCCGGTCTCGACCGCGTCTCGCTCAACGCGAGAATCGCTTCCCTCGAAAAGGCCAAGACCGAGTTTCTCAACGTGGCTTCTCACGAGCTGCGCGGTCCCATGACCGTCATCAAGGGATATCTCACGATGCTCGAGGCGGGCTCCCTTGGCGAGCTATCCGCGCAATCGTCGTCGGTCGTGCACCTGCTGATTGCGAAATCCGACGAGGTCACCTGGATGGTCGAGCACATGGTCGAAGCCGCCCGCCTCGAAGAAGGCCGGATGGTCTTGAAGAAGCTGCCTGCTGACCTCGTCGAGCTGACCGACCTTGCGATCGAGGGCGTGAGCCAGCTTCTGAGCAAGCACCAGATCAGCGTTGAGAAGCCGCCCCGGGCAGTCGAAGCCGAGGTGGATCCTGATCGCTTCCAAATCGTGGTCAGAAACCTGCTGAGCAATGCGGCAAAGTACTCACCCAACGGAGCGCGCATCAGGGTCCGCGTCAATGGCAAAGGCGTCGGGACGGTGGCGGTGACCGACGAGGGCATCGGGATTGCTGAAGAAGACCAGGCCCGGCTGTTCGGCCGCTTTGTGCGGATCGAGACGAAAGGCACCCAAAGTGTCTCGGGAACGGGCCTTGGCCTGTGGCTGTCGCGCGAGATCGCGCGAATGCACGAGGGCGACCTGACAGTCGAGTCGACGCCGGGAAAAGGCAGTACCTTCACGCTCCGCGTTCCGCTAAGCACTTAGCGTGGCGCCGGACGTCACCACCCGATTCGAGCCGGCGCGGCCTCTCGATCTCGCCCTGACGCTGGCTCCTATCGCCGACGGCCCGTCATGGCGCATCGACTCCGGCGAGGCGTGGCGCGCCACTCTAACGCCGGAGGGCCCAGCGACGGTGCATCTGGTGCTGTCGGAAGGCGGGGTTGCTGTCAAAGCCTGGGGCCCGGGGGCGTCGTGGGCGGCAGGACACGCCGCAGCCCTCTGTGGAGAAGAAGACGACGACGCAGGCTTTGTCCCGCGTCACCCGTTCTTGTCGCAGGTTCACAAGCGGAACCCTGGGGTGCGCCTCCCAAAGACGTCGGCGGTCTTTGAGGCGGTGGTGCCCGCGGTGCTCGGGCAGAAGGTCACCGGCATCGAATCGCGCCGCTCGTATGAGCGTCTGGTTGACGCCCTCGGCGAGCCGGCGCCAGGGCCGGTGCGGCTCACGGTTCCGCCCGCGGCGCGTGTGCTCGCGCGAACGCCCTACTGGACATTCCACAGGTTTGGGATCGAGCGCCGGCGCGCCGAGGTGATAATCGGGGCCGCTCGCAGCGCGGCGAGGCTCGAGGAGACCGTCGCGATGGACATGTCGGCCGCGTACCAGCGCTTGCAGGCCTTTCCGGGGATCGGCCCGTGGACCGCGGCCCTCGTCGCCTCGGCCGCATTGGGCGACCCCGACGCCGTCCCGCTCGGCGATTACAACCTGCCTCACACCGTCGGGTACGCACTCGAAGGCACTTCGCGTTCGACCGATGAGCGAATGCTCGAGCTGCTCGAACCGTATCGTGGCCATCGGGCGCGGGTGATCCGGCTGATTGCCCTCGCCGGAATCGGTGCGCCGCGTCATGGACCGCGGTTGCCGCTTCGCGATTTCGCGCACAGCTAGCGACGATCCCTACTGGAGCTTGGCTATCTCCTCCTCGACCAGCTCGATCAGCTCGCTCATGCCTGCGCGGTCGAAAATCAGACGTGCGCCGGCGGCCTTGAACAGCTCGGGCAAGGGCTGAGTCGCGCCCAGGGCCAGCGCCTCCCGGTACTTCCGCACTGCCTCTTTCGGGTCCTTCAAGCTGTTGCGCCAGACCTGTAGGGCGCCCAGCTGGGCGATCCCATACTCGATGTAATAGAAAGGGCTCGAGAAGAAATGCGGCTGTTGGTACCAGCGCGCGACGCGCTCTCTGTCGAGCCCGCTCCAATCGACCGCTTTGCCTTCGAATCGGGTGCGCAGCTCGAGCCACTTGGCGTCGCGAGCGTCTCGGTCACGTCCCGACCCGTCGAGGTAGATCCAGTGCTGGAACGCATCGACTGAGGCGCAATGAGGAAAGAACATGACGATTCCCTCGAGGTGCTCGACGCGTGAGCGTCGTTGCTCGTCAGCCGAGTAGTAGCCGCCGCTCTTCTTGTCGATGAACGGCGAGCCCAACAGCTCCATCGACATCGAGGCGACCTCCGCCATCTCAGACCCTGGATTGCGCTGGAAGAGAATCGGCAACCTGGAAGCCTCGAAAGAATGGAAGGCATGGCCGGACTCGTGTAGAAGGGTCCGAACGTCATCGTCAACTCCGACGGCGTTCATGAAGATGAGCGGTTGCTTTCTGAATGCCAGCGTCTGGCTGTAAGCGCCGGGCGCCTTTCCCTTGCGATTCTCGAGGTCGAGAAGCTTGGCGTCCACCATGGTCTCGTAGTACTTGCGGAACTCGGGGTCGACCTGGCCAAAAACGCTTGCAGCACCACCGACGAATGACTCCATGTCCTCGAACGGCTTGAGTGCCGCTCTGCCAAGTGCGTCAACCGAGGTGTCCCACGGCCGAAGCCGATCCAATTTCATCGCCTGCCGCCGTCGTTCCAGGATTCGCTCAACGGCAGGTAGGACGGCCTCCTCGACCGCCTCGTGGAAGCGCATGCAGTCCGCGGGGGTATAGGAAAACCGATTCTTCTCCTGGTGGGCGTAGTCGCGGAAGTTGCCGAAACCGGCATTTCTTGCCGTTTGCTGACGCAGGTCGTACATCGTGTCGAAGATGTCCGCTATCGGGTCGCGCTGTTCGATGTAAGGCTTGGCCCGAAGCTTAAACGCGCGCTCGCGAACTGAGCGGTCCGGCGCCTCGAGATAG
This sequence comes from Candidatus Dormiibacterota bacterium, assembly GCA_036569865.1. Taxonomy (GTDB): domain Bacteria; phylum Chloroflexota; class Dormibacteria; order Dormibacterales; family Dormibacteraceae; genus Palsa-872. Next base: position 4,215 of record DATCPW010000079.1, on the reverse strand, counting down.
GGAAGAAGCTGCGACGGGGTCTTCTCGACGCCGTTCCATTCGACGGTCATCGCGCCGATGAGCTTCGACCACTTCGTCGTTAGCCGCGAGAGCTCTGCGGAAAGCGGAACGTTGGCCTCGTTGAAGATCCGCATCTGGTTGCGAAACCGCTCGACTGTGGTTTCGAGGCCGGCGCGCACATAGCCGAGCTCCACGAGCCTTTCCTGCAGCCGTACGCGCTGCTCCTGGGCTTTGGGTGAGATCTCAGTCCCGAATCGCAGCTGTGCCGACTCTCGGTCGGGGTCCGCGGTGTTGCATGAATATTCGAAGCTCGCCAGCGCTGAAGCCTCTGATAACAGGGATTCGAACCGGGACCAGTCGGCAAGCCAGTCTTCGACGTTGCCGGCGTCAAGTGGTCGAGAGGCGAGCTCTTCGTAGAACGGGCGCACGTCGTCCCAGGTCGCCTCTTTGAAGGCATCCGGCGACTCTGGAAGCGTCATCACCCCACCCACACCCGTTGAACTCCAATCCTACAGGCGACCTCGCCAGGCTCGAGGCCTACTCTTCTGCGCTGTGAAGAGCCCGCTGCGATTGCCGGCAGATGTGAGCACGGCTGCGCAAGCGGCCCTCGGTGCGCAGCGGTTTGACAGCGAATTCGCATGGCTAAGCTTGGGCCGGGACCGTTTGGCGCCTGAGCGTGGGCACGAACGTCGTCTACGTCAAGCGGGCTTCTGCCCTCAGGGCCGAGCGCGACCGGCTTGTCTGGCTGGCCGGGCGCGTGCCGGTCCCCGAGCTGATCGGCTTCTACCAGGCCGACGGAGACGAATGGCTGCTCACCCGCGAGGTGCCTGGTGTTCCCCTTTTATGACCCATCGCTTGGCTGGGAGCCGGAGCGGATAGCCCGCCGGTTCGGCGAGATCCTGCGCGACATTCATTTGCTCGACGCCTCGTCATGTCCGTTTGGCGATCAGGCTCTGGGCCACGTTCTCATCCACGGCGATTACTGCTTGCCCAACGTGCTGGTCGAGGATGGAAGGCTGACGGGCCTTGTTGACGTGGGGCGGTCCGGCCTGGGCGATCCGCGTGACGATCTTGCTGCCGGCCTCTGGACGCTCCACTACAACTTTGGCCACGGCTACGGCCGCCAGTTCCTGGAAGCGTATCGCGCCCCGGTTATGACAGACCGAGACATGGAGCGGCTCCGCCGCAGATACGGAAAGCCCTACAAAACGGTGTCGACGGCGCGCCAGCAGTAGAGCGCCGCGATCGACCTGTAGGGCCGGAACTTGTCCCCCTCGACCTGAAGCACGCGAGGCGCCGGTGGTTCTTTGAGCTTGTGCGCAAGCGCCCAACCCTTGCGCACGCCGTAATCGTCCACAGGCCAGACGTCTAGTCGCCCGAGCTGGAACATCAGGAACATCTCCGCGGTCCAGCGGCCGATGCCGCGCACCAAGATCAGGCGCGCCACCAGCTCATCGTCGGAGAGCCCATCGACGTCGTGCAGCGGAACGGTTCCGTCGCTCACCTTCAAAGCCAGGTCGGAGATGGCTGCCGCCTTGGATCCGCTGACGCCCGCCGTCCGCATCACTCCTTCCGGCAGCGCCAGCACCGTGGCGGGGGACAGGCCGTCCGCAAAGAGCTTCAAGAACCGACCGTGGATCGTCGCTGCGGCCGCGCCCGCCAGCTGCTGGTACATGATCGATCGGACCAGCGCAGCGAATCCGTCGGGCAGCGGGTCTCGCAGCTCTAGAGGTCCGGCAGCCTTGATAAGGCGGGACATCGCAGGATCGCGGCGCGCGACCAGCCTCGTGCCTTTGGCCAGCTCCTGTTGCGCAGAGGGTGGGTCGGTTTTTGCTCGGTTCAGGCGAATTCGGACATGAAGGTTTCAAAGTCGTCGCGGGTCATCCGAAGCTCGTCCTCGCCCAGGTCCTTCAGCGGCCGGTCGGGGATGTGCTCCGTGGTGGCGAAGTCCTCCATCGTCGTGTCCAGGTACAGCAGCCCGGTCACCAGGTGGCCTGCTGCGCGACCTTCCTCGAGAACCTTCATCGCGGCACGGCGGTCTGACGGATCGTGGTCCTCGCCCAGCTTCTTGAGCATGATGTGCGAGCCATCGTGGAGCTCGACGTCGCGAACCGTCCCCGGCTCGTAGTCGACATGGACCTCCTCGAAGAAAGGCACGAAGGACACATCGGCGATGGATTCCTCGTGATCCTTTACCCAGCTATAGCTCTTGGTCGAGCCGTCATGGTCGTTGAAGGTCACGCATGGGGACACGATGTCGATGATCGCGGTGCCCCGGTGAGCGATTGCCGCCTTGATCAGAGGCACCACCTGCTTGCCGTCGCCGCTGAAAGAGCGCGCGACGAACGAGCAGCCGAGCGTCAGCGCGACGGCGCACGGGTCGATGGGCTGGAAGGTATTGACAGCACCTTTCTTCTGGACCGAGCCGATGTCGGCGGTGGCTGAGAACTGGCCTTTGGTGAGGCCGTAGGTTCCGTTGTCCTCGATGATGTAGGTGCAGTCGATATTGCGGCGGATCATGTGCATGAACTGCCCGAGGCCGATCGATGCAGTGTCGCCATCGCCTGAAACGCCCAGCATGATCAGCTGGCGGTTGGCGAGCTGCGCCCCGGTCGTAAGAGATGGCATGCGCCCATGGACGCCGTTAAAGCCGTGGGCGGTCTCGACGAAATATGCGGGCGTCTTCGACGAGCAGCCGATGCCCGACATCTTGGCCAGGCGGTGCGGCTCGACCCCGAGCTCGTAGAGCGCCTTGATCATGTGGTTGGTGATGGAGTTGTGGCCGCAGCCGGCGCACAGAGTCGTTGCAGCGCCCTTGTATGCGTCGCGCTGAAGGCCGATGCGGTTGAGGGTGACACTCATGCGGGTACTGGCTCCGATTCAAGCAGTGGTTCCGATATCGCGATCGCGGGTATCGGCTGGCCGTTGTAGTGGCGGATCGACCTGACGCGCTCGACCAGCGCGGCCGGTAGGTCTAGGCGAATGAGGTCGTAGACCTGGCCGTCTCGATTCTGTTCGACAACATATACGCGTTCGTGCCGCGCAACGAACTCGCCGACCTCCGCCGACAGCGGCAGAGCCCGCAACCGCAGGTAGTCGACAGGCCGGCCTGCCGCCGCCAGCGCTTCTCGCGCCTCGAGCACGGCGGCGTGCGTCGAGCCGAACGCGATCAAGCCGACGCGTGACCCGGTTGACTCGTCGACGATGGGAGCCGGCAGCGCGGCACGAGCCGTCTCGAGCTTGCGCGACAGGCGATCCATGTTGCGCGCGTAAGCGTCGGCGTTCTCCGTGTAGCGAGCTGACTCGTCATGGCCCGACCCTCGCGTGAAGAAACCCGCGGAGGGGTGGTCGGTGCCGGGCAGCGTGCGATACGTGACGCCGTCGCCTTCGACGTCCTTGTACCGGGCCCACTGGCCGGCGAGCCGGTCGAGGTCTGCCTTGGACAGAACCTTGCCGCGGTCGAACGGCTTGTCGGGGTATTTGAACGCAGGCGTCATCCACAGGTTCATGCCCAGGTCGAGGTCCGACAGCACGAAGACCGGCGTCTGGAAACGCTCCGCGTAATCGAACGCGTCGCGCGCGAATTCGTAGCACTCCTCAACGGTGCCGGGCAGTAGGACGAGGTGCTTGGTGTCGCCGTGCGACAGCGTGTAGGCAAACCCGATGTCACCTTGCGAGGTCCGCGTCGGCAATCCTGTCGACGGCCCAATTCGCTGGATGTCGAAGATCACGACCGGCACCTCGGCGTAGTAACCGAGGCCGGCGAATTCAGCCATCAGCGAGATTCCCGGTCCGGAGGTCGACGTCATCGAGCGGGCTCCGGCCCAGCCGGCGCCGATCGCCATGCCGACCGCCGCAAGCTCGTCCTCGGCCTGGACGATGGCCACGCGCTTCTCGCCAGTCGCGGGATCGATGCGGTAGCGATCGGTGTAGGCGATCAGGTACTCGCACAGAGAAGAGGACGGGGTGATCGGGTACCATGCGGCGACGGTGACGCCGCCCATCAAGGCACCCAGCGCGGCAGCCTGGTTGCCTTCTACGAGCACCTTGCCGTCGACCACGCCTGTCATCGGCTCCAGGCGGTACGGGTCGGTCTTCGAGAAGTTGTCCTGCCAGTAGTCGAGGCCGACCTTGATCGCGTCGAGATTGACCTGCACTGCCTTGGGCTTGGTGAGGAACTGCCGCTTGACGCCGTGCTCGATGGCCTCCCAGGGG
>DATCPW010000078.1:0-14012 GCA_036569865.1 Candidatus Dormiibacterota bacterium | reverse complement strand
CAGCTTGGAACCGATCTGCGTCGCGAGGCGGATGCGCTGAGACTCTCCGCCTGAGAGCGTGTTCGCGGCCCGCTCGACCGTGAGGTACTCGAGGCCGACGTCGATCATGAACTGCAGGCGCTCGCGAATCTCCTTGAGAATGCCGCGCGCGATCAGCTGCTCGCGCTCGCTGAGCTCGAGGGTGTCGAAGAAGGCGATCGCGGCGCTGATCGACAGCCGGCACACCTCGGCGATGTTGTGCGACGCCACGGTGACCGCGAGCGACTCGGGCTTGAGGCGCTGGCCCTTACATGCGGGGCAGGGCTTGTCCGCCATGTATCGCTCCAGCTCGGCTTTCAGGAATTCGGACTCCGTCTCCTGGTAGCGACGCTGCAGGTTGGCGACGACACCTTCGAAAGGGGCCTCGTACCAGCGCTCGTGTCCGTACTGGTTCTTGTAGCCGAAGCGGATCTTTTTTTCGCCCGTCCCGCTCAGTAGCGCATCGCGGTGCGGCTTGCTCAGCTTCGACCATGGCTTGTCCATGTCGATGCCGAAGTACTTGCTGACGCTCTCCAGCAGCTCCGGGTAGAAGAACTGCGACCTGCTCCAGGCGGCGATGGCGCCCTCGCGCAGGGACAGCGAGGGATCGGGAACGACCAGGTCTCCGTCCACCACGAGCTGGAACCCGATCCCCGTGCATACGGGGCAGGCGCCATGGGGGCTGTTGAACGAGAAGTTGCGGGGCTCGGGCTCCGCCACGCTCGTCCCGTCGTACGGACACATGTAGTCCTGCGACATCTGAATTTCTTCCCCCGAAGTGGGGACGATGATCACGGACCCGCCGCCGAGCCTGGCTGCGGTTTCGATCGATTCGACCAATCGCGTTCGCTGCTCAGGACCGACGACGATCCTGTCCACCACGACCTCGATGTTGTGCTTCTTGTTCTTGTCGAGCGGGATCTTCTCGCCCAGCTCGTACAGGCTGCCATCCACGCGAACGCGCACAAATCCAGACTTGCGCACGTCCTCGATGAGCGACCGGTACTCGCCTTTGCGTCCCTTTACGACGGGGCCGAGGACCATCACCCGGGTTCCCGCCGGCAGCTTCTCGACGTGGTCGGCCATCTGGTCGACGGTCTGCCTGCGCACCTCGCGGCCGCACACAGGGCAGTGAGGAATCCCAATCCGGGCGTACAGGAGCCGGAGATAATCGTAGACCTCGGTGACGGTGCCCACTGTTGATCGCGGGTTCTTCGACGTGCCCTTCTGGTCGATGGAGATCGCGGGCGAAAGGCCTTCGATCGTGTCGACGTCTGGCTTCTCCATCTGCCCCAGGAACTGGCGCGCATAAGACGAGAGGGACTCGACGTACCGGCGCTGGCCCTCTGCGTAGATCGTGTCGAAGGCGAGCGACGATTTCCCCGAGCCCGAGAGGCCGGTGAAGACGACGAGCTTGTCGCGCGGAATCGTCAGCGAGACGTTCTTGAGATTGTGCTCGCGCGCTCCCCGAATCGTTATGTGGTCAATGGGCACCCGTGTTTATTCCTTCTCTCGTTTTACCGCAAACGTTCCGCTCGCAGTCGCGACCAGCTTTCCGTTTCTGTCTTCGACCCGACATTCAGTGACGACGGTCCGGCGACCGGCATGGACGACCCTTCCGGTAGCACGCAGGCTCTCACCAATCTTCGCAGCGTTAATGAAGTTGAGCTTGAGGTCGAAGCTCGCTGCGCGAACGACGCCAGGCTTGATGGTGCGCACCGATCGCCCCATCGCCGAATCGGCAAGGGTGCTGATGATACCGCCGTGCACGAACCCGGATTGGTTGGCCATATCGTCGGTGGGAACCAGGTCCACCACCGCCGTCCCATCGCCGGTCTCAACGAGCTGGAACCCCATCCAAGCCCACGCCCGCGACGGCGCCTCCTCCCTCTCCCCTTGAGGAGAGAGGGCCGGGGAGCGGGGCGGTACTGGCATGTCCGGCCTACTCACGCCCCTGGCCCTCCGGCACGGGCATGCACGTCGACCACGCTTTGGCCACCACCCTTCCCTGCTCGTCCAGCACGTCGGCCTCGCTGAAGAAGAGGGTCTGTTTCATCTCGACCACTCGACCCACGGCACGGATACGGCCTGAGATGACCGGCCGGATGAAGTTGATCTTCAGCTCGATGGTCGTGTTCCACAGGCCGTCCTCCTGGAGGGTCCCGAGGGACATCCCCATGGCGGCGTCGGCGATCTGCGTGATCACCCCGCCCTGAACGACGCCGCCGCCGTGGCGGTGCTGCGGGCCGGCCTCGAGCTCGAGCACGACGCGACCAGGCTCAGCCTCGCTGATCCGCGCCCCCAGGGTCGCCATCCACCCGTCTGGCGCCGCCTTGAGCATCTGGGCAGCTCGTTTCTCGTTCCTCATGCCCAGGCCATCAACTTGAACTTGTTCGTTTTCTCTTGACTTTTGGCGCCGACCACTCTACATTGCAACTTGAACGTGTTCACTTTTACTGGGATGGAGGTATTCCGATGGATCTGAGGCTTATCGACTACGTCGTCTACCTGAGCGCCAGCGCCGCGCTCACCGTGTGGGTGGGCAACACGCTCTACCGCAACGGGCGCGTCTTTCTGGTCTCCGTGTTCAAGGAGGCGGGCGTGGCCGACTCCGTGAACCACCTGCTGGTCGTCGGCTTCTACCTCGTCAACCTCGGCGCGGCGGCCATCCTGATCAATGCAGGCGGCGCTCCGAGGACGTTCCCGGACATGATCCAGGAGACGGTTACCCGCATCGGGGTCGTGCTGTTGGTGCTGGGCACCATGCACTTCTTCAACATGTTCGTCCTGCACCTGCTGAGGCGCCCGCTCCGCCAGCCGCAGACCCCTCCCCCGGCCGCGTACTTCAAGCCGGCTGGGGTCTGAGGGGGCACCTTGAGCGTGTCCCTCCTCCCCAAGACTGCTCGAGGCGAACACTCGAGGGCGGCCATCTTCGAGGCCGCCCTCGCCCTTTTTCAGGAACGCGGCTACGAGGCGACCACGATGCGCGCCATCGCCGAGCGCGCCGGCGTGTCGCTCGGAAGCTCGTACCACTACTTCGCGAGCAAGGAGCACCTGGTGCTGGAGTTCTACCGGCACACGCACCAGCTCCACCTCGTCGCCATCGGCCCCCTGCTCGCGCGGGAGCGCGACCTGGCGGCGCGGCTTCGGGGGGTCATCCGGGCCGTGGTCGTCACCTGCGAACCCTTCCACGCCTTCGCGGGCGCCATCTTCGGCACTGTCGCGAACCCGGTCAGCCCTCTCAATCCTTTCGGTAAGGACTCGAAGGCTCTGCGGGATGAGGTCATCGAGCTGTATGCCGAGGTCGTGAAGGGCTCCGACGCCAGGCTGCCCGACGACATCGTGACCGAGCTGCCCACCCTGCTGTGGCTGTACCAGATGGGCATCCTCTACTTCTGGATCTTCGACAAGTCGCCCGGCCGCCTCCGGACGCTCGAGGTGATCGACCAGACGACGGAGCTGATGGTCAGGCTGCTCGGTCTCGCCAACCTTCCAGTTTTGCGTGGGTCGCGCAAGAAGATTCTCAGCCTGGTCCGCAGCGTCGCGCAGGGCGCGTAGAACCACTCGTTACCTGCGGCGTCCGCGTCGCGAATCCCAGTTGCGCACCATCGTCTTCTGCCTGGGCGCCGCCGCGATCGCAAGCGCCACGTCGGCGTCGTTCTCCTTGCCCGACTCCTCTCCCGAGAGCCGCTTGCGCAAAGCAATGATCCGGTCCCGCACGCGCGCCGCATCCTCGAACTGCAGCTCCTTCGAGAGCCGGCGCATCTCCTTCTCGAGGTCGCGCACGATCGCGAGCAAGTCTTCACGCGGCACGCCTGCTCCGGCCATCAGCTCGACAGCGTCGGCCTGCAGGTCCTTCTCCTTGATCTCCAGGGCGTAGATCGCTTTCTTCACGCTCGCCGGCGTGATGCCGTGCTCGGCGTTGTACGCGATCTGCCGGTTGCGCCTCCGCTCCGTCTCGTCGAGCGCCTGGCGCATCGAGTCGGTGATCTTGTCGGCGTACATCACCACGTGACCTTCGATGTTGCGCGCCGCGCGGCCGATGATCTGTATGAACGACCTGAACGCGCGCAGGTATCCCTCTTTGTCCGCATCCAGGATGCCGATGAACGCAACCTCGGGAAGGTCGAGTCCCTCGCGCAGCAGGTTGATGCCGACCACGACGTCGACGGCCCCAGTGCGCAGGTCGGTAAGGACTGAGATCCGCTCCATCGCGTCGAGCTCCGAGTGCAGGTACTTGACCTTGACCCCGAATTCGCGCAGGTAGTCGGCGAGGTCCTCAGCGAAACGCTTGGTCAATGTCGTCACCAGCGAGCGCTGGCCCAGCTCGGTGCGCCTCTTGACCTCGGCGAGCAGGTCGTCGATCTGACCGGCCGTCGGCCTCACCTCTACGGTCGGGTCGACCAGGCCCGTCGGCCTCACGACCATCTCGACTGTTCGCTGCGCGCGCCTCATCTCGTAAGGTCCCGGCGTCGCCGAAACGTAGATCACCTTGCCCGCGCGCTCCTCCCACTCGTCGAAGCTCAGCGGCCGATTGTCGAACGCGCTCGGCAGCCGGAATCCGTACTCGACCAGGGCCGCCTTGCGAGACCGGTCACCACCCAGCATGCCGCCAATCTGCGGAACCGCCACGTGCGACTCGTCGACGAAAATCAACGTGTCGTCAGGCAGGAAGTCGAGCAGCGTGTAAGGCGCGTCACCAGGCTGCCTTCGCGTGAGGTGTCGCGAGTAGTTCTCGATTCCGGCGCAAGTGCCCGTCTCGCGCAACATCTCGAGGTCGAAGTTCGTGCGCTGGCGCAGGCGCTGAGCCTCGAGCAGCTTGCCATGCTCCTCGAACCACTTGCAGCGCTCCTCGAGCTCGGCCTCGATGTCCACCATCGCCAGCCGCAGCTTGTCGGCGGGTGTGACGTAGTGCGATGCGGGGAAAACCGTGAACTCGTTTCGCGGACCGAGGATCTCTCCGGTGACTGCATCAAGCTCCTGGATCCTCTCGATCTCGTCGCCGAAGAACTCGACCCGATACACCTTCTCCTCGTTCGAGGGCACCAGGTCCACGACGTCGCCGCGAACGCGGAAGCGAAGGCGCGCCAGGTCGTAGTCATTGCGCTCGTAGAGCATCTCGGTGAGCTTGCGAAGGAACACCTCGCGCCTGATCGTCTGGCCTTTCGCGACCGTAAGGGACTCGCCCATGTAGTCCTCGACCGAGCCGATTCCGTAGATGCAGCTGATGCTGGCCACCACGAGAACGTCGCGTCGCGTCATCAGAGACTGCGTGGTCGAGTGCCGCATACGGTCGATCTCGTCGTTCCGGCTCGAGTCCTTCTCGATGTAGGTGTCACTGCGGGCAATGTAGGCCTCGGGCTGGTAGTAGTCGTAGTAGCTGACGAAGTACTCGACAGCGTTGTCCGGCAAAAGACGCCTGAACTCGGCGCACAGCTGGGCGGCGAGGGTCTTGTTCGGGCTGAGGACCAGGACGGGGCGCTGGAGCTGCTCGACAGCCCAGGCCATGACGTTTGTCTTGCCGCTTCCGGTCACGCCGGCGAGGACCTGTTGGGTCAGGCCCGACTGGACGCCTTCGACCAGCTGAGCGATGGCTTCAGGCTGGTCCCCGGCGGGCTTGAAGGGTGCGTCGACACGAAAGCGGGAGGCCATGTGGATCTCTAATTCTAGGGCGAACTAACGTTCGACATGAGAGTGTTTCGCCTGGTCTGGCGCGTTACCGCTTAGAGTCAAATCCACATAAAGGAGGTCTTGAATGAAAGACCAGGTTCGCGGCAAGGCGGAAGAGATCAAGGGCAAGGTCACCGGCGACAAGAGCGAGGAGCTCAAGGGCCAGGCGAGGCAGAAGGCGGGCAACGTCAAACGGGCGGTCCGGGACATCCGGGCCGACGTAAAAGAGGAAGTCGACAAGCACCGCGACCACGACCACACCTCACGGTAGGGAGAGGATCAAGGCGTCGACGATCGAGCCGGCGCTGATCCCCTGATCGCCAGGCGGGATGCGCACGAGAGCATGCGCTCCCGCCAGCGACATCAACCGAGATGAAGACTGCGAGCCAGTAGTCTCGGCCACGAGCTCACGACCCTCCCGGCGCAGGGTCACGCGCTGGTACTCCGTCCGGTCGGCGCTGGCACGCGCGTCATAGGCCAGGCGCACGGGCAGGGTCGGGCGGTGCAAAGCAGCAAATCCCTGCATCTTGCGCAGCGCAGGCCGCACGAACACCTCAAAGGTCACCAGCGAGGAAACCGGGAACCCAGGCAGGCCGAAAGCAAGCTTCTCGCCTCCGGTGGCGCCTGCAACCGGGAGGGTCGCGAAGGTGAACGGCTTTCCCGGCTTCAACTTCACCCGTCCCACGTGGACGGATCCAAGGGACTCGAGCAGCGGCTTGATCAGGTCGTGGGTCCCAACCGACACCCCTCCCGACGTGACCAGCACGTCGACCTCCCGCAGCACATCGACTACGAGCTTGCGCAGTGCCTCCGGCTCATCGGGGCCGATGCCAAGCCCACGCACTTCCGCCCCGGCCTCGCGCAGCGCGGCCAGCAAAGCCCAACGGTTCGAGTCGACGATCTGTCCGCGCCCCGGCTTCTCCCCCACCTCGACCAGCTCGTCGCCTGTGGACAGCAATGCGACCCGGGGCCGCCGGCGCACCGGCAGCCTCGGAAAACCGAGCGCCGCCGCCAGCCCGAGCTCGGCCGCCCCCAGCTGCGTGCCGGCTGCCGCGACCTTCTCCCCCGCGCGAACGTCGGCCCCGGGAGCATGAAAGTTGGCGCCGGCCCGAAGCGGCGAGGGCGTCGTGACAACCTCGCCGGCGAGCTTCACCTCCTCCACCATCACCACGCAATCCGCGCCGTCGGGCAGCACGCCGCCGGTCAGGATGCGGGCAGCGGTGCCTGGCTCGATGGTGCCCGCGAACGGCCGGCCCGCGGCGGATTCGCCGAGCACCCGTAGCGGCTTGCCGGCGTCTGCCGCACGCACCGCGTAGCCGTCGACTGCGCTGGAGGGAAAGAGAGGGAGCGACGCGGGCGCCACCAGGTCTTCAGCCAGCACCCGTCCGATGCAGTGCGCGAGCGCCACGCGCTCGATGCCAAGTACGGGAATGCGGTCGAGCACAAGCGCGGCGGCCTCGTCGACCTCAACGAGTGGGTAAGTTGACGCCCTCACTCAGCTGGTCGGTGGCTACTCGTACCGCAGGGCTTTGACCGGGTCCTGGAGGCCTGCACGCAATGCCGGCAGCAGACCGCTCACGGTGCTCAGCAGCACCGCAATGGCCAACGCCGCCACAACAACCCAGGCGTCAGTCCGGAAAACGTCAAGCCCGCCCGCGGCGACGCCCTGTGTGAGCCGATCGACGGCGGTGTTGCCGACCCTGGCAAGGGCGACCGCGGTCACGATTCCGATAAGCCCGCCGGCAAGGCCGATCACAGCAGCCTCGGCAACGAAGAGAAGGAGCACGTCGCGACGGCGCGCGCCAAGCGCCTTGAGCACGCCGATCTCCTTTGTCCTTTCGAGCACCGCGGTGTACATCGTGTTGGCGATGCCGAGACAAGCGAGAAGAAGCGCCACGATGGCCAAGCCGAGCAGCGCGAGCCGCAGCCTCGAGAGCAGGTCTTCGAAACCGCGGAACTGATCGCCGAAAGTCTGAGCCTGGAAACCCAGCGACGTGATGCGGTCGCGGAGCGCGGTCACGGCGCCGCCCGAGTCAGCCAGCAACGTGATGCTCGCGAACTCGCCGCCTCTCCAACCATTGGCCTGGGCCAGCTGGTTCCAGTAGGTGCCCGCCAGCGTGTACGGCACCATTCCGCCCGCCGCGCCTGCAGGCATGAGGCGGCTGGGAATGATCCCGACCACCATCAGCGAGAGAGGCACGTGATTGGCCGCCGGGTTCTTCTGCTGTCCCGGCATGGCGAGGACGCCGTAGAGCGTGCTGAACTTCACAGGCATGTTCAACGCGGTCGCAGGGTTGCCGAATCCCAGAGCGACCGCTTCGGTGTCGGTGAGCAGCACCTCGGGCGCCAAATCGGACGAGGGCAGCCGGCCCGCGCTCAGGACCAACGTACTGTTTGCCTGGCTTCGCGGAGGTAGCGACACCAGCGCGCCGCTGGGCGGAACTGTGCCTGCGACGGGTCCGCCGGCAAACGTCCCGCTCATCGCTATCTGCCCCCAGGCAGCGGTCACGTGCTGCTGCCCGGCAAAGGTGGACAGGGTCCCCGCATCAAACGATGTCGCGTTGGAGTCGGCGGACGGATACGCGACGACCTGGTGCAGCTGGCTCTTTGCGAGCGCAGGCGAGCTCAAGGCGCTCTGAAGGCCGCCGGCCAAAGCCACGATCAAGCTCATGGCGGCGATGCCGATCGCCACCCCGGTGGTGGTGAGAGTCGTCCGCAACGGCCGGCGCCCTGCGCTTCCGAGGCCTACCTTCAACGAGTCGCGCCAGTGAAGGCGCGCGGGCTGCTCCATAGGGTCCTGCTTGCGGATTGTTTGCTTCCCGTGATCGATCTCGATCGCGCGGCCGTCGATCATTCTCACGACGCGACGGGCACGGCGTGCAACCTCGTGGTCGTGAGTGACGATCACGACAGTCGCCCCACGTCGATTGAGGTCGGCGAGCAGCTTTAGGATGACCTCGCCGGCTGCGGAATCGAGGCTGCCTGTCGGCTCGTCGGCGAGGATGAGCCCTGGCCGGTTGGCAAGCGCGCGGGCGACAGCCACCTTCTGCTGCTCGCCGCCCGATAAACGGCTCGCTCGCGTCCTCGCGCGACCTTCCAGGCCGACCAGCTCGAGCAGGTGCCGAGCACGCCGGCGCCGCTCTTCGATCTCCACGCCCGCCAGGGTCAACGGGAGAGCCACGTTGTCCTCGACACTCATCGAGGGCACGAGGTTGAACGACTGGAAGATCGTGCTCACTCGCTGCAGCCGGTAATCGGCGAGGTCGCTGTCGTTCAGCTCGCCGAGCGGCAGCCCGGCCGCATAGACGTGGCCGGAGGTCGGACGGTCGAGGCCGCCCATCATCGAGAGCAACGTCGTCTTGCCGCAGCCGGACGGACCGACCACCGAGACGAACTCGCCAGGGCCGATCTCGATCGAGACATCCCTCAGCGCTGTCACGGGCATGTCTTCGTCGCCGCCGAACTCGCGCGAGACGGCATCGATGCGCAGGCCGACAGCCTGCCCGATGATGTCGGCGTACTTGTCGTCCTGGGCCGCGGTGGGCGGCAGCAAGATCGCCGGTTTAACGGGCTCAATGGGCGCTGGCGCCGGCGCTACTCCGTTAGAGGCTTGAGCCACCGTCGTGCTCTGAGCATCGACCTGGGTCGGCTCAGTGACGTCTACGCCTTTTGGCCTTCTGCGCGTGACCCGCCGGCGCTCGGACTTCCGCGGCTCGTTTACCACTACCGGTACAACGGGCGACGGCGCAGGTGGTTCCGCATCGGCGGACGGCTCAGAACGGACCGCCTCTAGGTCCACTCCTTGGCCCAAGGCTGCCCGGCGGCGGGCACGTCGCCGCCGACCTCCGGAGCTACCCGAATCAGCATCAGAACGATCAATTGCCGTGGCCACCCCACCGTAGAGTCTAAGTGTTCAAAGGACGGTCGGTTGACGGTAGCGACACCTGGTCGGCAAGCCACTGAATGTAGGCGGGGCTGCCGCTTTCGATCGCGACCTGGAGGATCTCGGGGACCTCGTAGGAGTGGTTCGCCCGAACGTAGTCCTGGACCGCCTGGGCCCGCGATTCGACGGTCTTGATGAGCAGCAGCGACTCGTGCTCTCGCTTGAGCTGGCCGTCCTCGTAATAGAAGGAATGGACCGTCGGAATAATCGAGCAGCACGCGGCGAGACGTCCCTCGACCAGGCCCTCGCCCAGGCGCTCGGCATCATTGCGGCCGCCGGCGGTGACCATGATCAGCACCGGGCGCTCGGAAGATTTGGTCATCGAATCAATTGTCCGCCCTTCGCGGCCGGTCCAACCAGACGGTGGCCGCGAGCAGGGAGATGGCGCCAAGCAAGAGTCCACCGATCACGTCCGATTCCCAATGCGCGTCGAGGTAAAGGCGATCGAACGACACGGCGACGATCAACACCACCGCTATTGGGATCGCAAGAGCTCGCGCAATCGGCCACGGAGCCAGGCGCCTCACCACGAATGCAATGAGCCCGTAGGCGACCACGGCGCGAACCACGTGGCCGCTTGGAAAGCTGTTGAGGCCGCCGCCGCCGGTAAGAACGTCGGTGATGCTTGGTCCATCCCTGTGCGCGATGGCCCGCGGCGGTCCGGGATGGTAAAGCGCGACCTTGTAGAGAACCTCGAGGACAAGGCCGCCGGCGAAAGCGAGCACCACCAGCGCGTCGGCGCCAAAGCCGCCTCGCCACAGATAAATGAGGAGGCCGAGCATGAGGATGCTCGTCACCTCGAGGCCGCCGAGCTCGGCGATGAGCTGGAACAAAGGGTGCAGAGGCTCGCTCCAAGAGCTCGACATGGCGAGCAGGACCTGGTGGTCGAGGGAACCAAGCCACCCTGCGCTCACGACGAGCGTGAGGGCGACGAACGATATGACGAGCACGGCGAGCCCTAGAAGGCGAGGGACCAGTGGCGCCACTAACGCTGGCAGCGGCGGCAGAAAACCGAGCTGCGGCCCGCGATGCGCACCAGCGACAGCGGGCGGCCGCACGTGAAGCACGGTTCGCCGGCGCGGCCGTAGACCTGCAGCTTCTCCTGCTGCTGTCCGATCTCTCCCCATGCATCGCGATACGTGTCGACTGAGCTGCCGCGATTCTGGATCGCGATCAGCAGCGACAACCTCAGCGCCTCGTGCAGCCGGCGAACCGAGCCCTTGCTCAAGCTGCGCGCAACCCTGTCGGGGCGCACGCGGGCGCGATAGAGAGACTCGTCGGCGTAGATGTTGCCGACGCCGGCAATCGTGGACTGGTCGAGCAGCACGGCCTTGATGAGCGCTTTGCGATTGCGGAAGCGCTGGTACAGGTCGTCGGCGCCGAAGCCCGGATCGATGGGCTCGGGACCGAGCGGCGGCATCGCCCGTGCTTCGAGCAACGCGGATTCGGTGCCCAACAGCAGGCGTCCGAAGCGACGCGGGTCGCGGTAGCGCAGCTGCATGCCGTCGTCGAGGTCGAAGACCACGTGTGTGTGGAGCGACATCGGAGTCGATGGGTCGACAAGGCGGAGCTGGCCGCTCATGCCAAGGTGCACGACGAGGACGAGGTCGTCTTCGAGGCGAATGAGGATGTACTTTCCACGCCTTCCAACGGAGGTGACCCGCATCCCAACGATCGAATCAATAAAGGCCTCGGGCTCAGGATGCCGGACCATGGTGGGAAACCGAAGGTCACAGCGAAGAAAGGTGCGCCCAACGAGATGCGGCCGAAGGTCGGCAGCAATCGTCTCAACCTCAGGAAGCTCAGGCATTTAGAAAAGGCGATCCTCCCGGCTTGCCGGGGAGGTGGCGGGCGTAGCCCGCCGGAGGGGACGCCCAGCTGGCATTAGTCGGGCAATCAAGCACGCACCACCGCCAACTTCTTCATGTCTGCCCAATTTGCACCCACCTTCGTCTCCACCTCGATCCCCGTCTCGAGCTCATAGGCGCCGGTCATGATGCGCGGCACCTTTTCCGCGAACTGATCCACCTCCGATTCCGGCACCTCGAACAACAGCTCATCGTGCACCTGCAGCAGCATGCGGCCCTCGATGTGATCGGCCTCGATCTCCCGCTGCAAACGCACCATCGCGATCTTGATGATGTCCGCGGCCAGCGACTGCATGGGAAAGTTGATGGCCATCCTCTCAGCAGCGCTGCGCAGCTGAAAGTTGGGCGACCGCAGGTCGGGGATCGCGCGCCTTCGCCCCGTGGCGCTCACGACGAACCCCTCCTCCCTCGCCTTGTGCCGCACCTCATCGAGGTACTCCTTGAGCCGCGAGTAGGTGGACCAGTACTCCTTGAGGAAATCCCTCGCCACATCGCCCGTGATCCCCAGCTGCTGCGAAAGGCCGTACTCGCCCTGCCCATAGATGGACCCGAAGTTCGCCACCTTGGCAAGCCTTCGCTGATTCGGATCGACCGACTCGATCGGAATCTTGAACACCGCAGCCGCGGTGGCGGTGTGGATGTCCTGCCCCGCCGCGAACGCGCCGAGCAGCTTGGGATCCCCACTGAGGTGTGCGGCGATGCGGAGCTCGATCTGCGAGTAATCAGCCGAAACCATCACGTGGTCGGGACGCCCCGCCTTGAAAGCGCGGCGGATGCGCTGACCAAGCTCCGTCCTTATGGGAATGTTCATCAGGTTCGGGTTGGAGGACGCGAGCCGGCCCGTCGCGGTGCTGGCCTGGCCGAACGAAGTGTGCACGCGACCACTCATCGGATCGACGATCTGCGGCAGCGCATCGACATACGTCGACTTGAGCTTCGACAGCTGGCGGTGCTCGAGGATCAGCCCGATGATCGGGTGTTTTTCGCGCAGACCCTCGAGCGTGTCGGCGTCTGTCGAATAACCGGTCTTCGTCCGCTTGCCGACAGGCAACCGCAAATCCTCGAACAGCACCTTCGCCAGCTGCTGCGGCGCGCTGAGGTTGAACTTCTGCCCCGCCACCTGCTCGACCTCTGACTCAATGGCGGCCAGCTGCGAGCCCAGCTCCTCCTGCATGTCCTTGAGGTACGCCACGTCGATCGCGACGCCCTCCGACTCCATGTCGGCGAGCACGCCGGCCAGCGGCAGCTCGATCTCATGAAAGAGGTAATCGACGCCAAGGTTCTGCATCTCCGCTTCCAGTCGGGGCCGGAGGTTGAGGATCGCTTCAGCGCGCCGCGCTGCAAACTCGGCCGCTTCATTCACGGACACGTCGGCCACCTTGCGCGCGGCGCGCCCGGTGCCCAGCAGCTGCTCGGTGCTCACCAGCGCGACGTCGAGAAACTCTTTCGCGAGGTCCTCCAGGCGCGGGTCGCGCGACCCTGCGCCAAGCAGATACGCAGCGAGAAATGTGCTGAACGCCCATTCGCGCTTGCCGCCGCCAAGTGCGCGAAGCGCGAGCTCGGTCTCCTTGGCGTCATGTCCAGAGATGGGCCTGCCGGAGAGCGTGCGCGCGACTGCGTCCATCGCCTCCGGCTTGGCGACATAGAACGTTTCCTTGCCTGTCGACACGCCAAGGCCGATGGTTCGCGCTCCGCGGCTCGTGCTCTCGCTCAAGGCGTAGACCCCGACGTCACCGGAGCCGTCGAGAAGGCTGGCCGCCTCGGTCGGGTCGTCGACCACCTTCAATCCGGCCGGCTCGGGCGCCGCCTCGAACGTGAGGCTCGGCTGCACCGGGACCTGGTCCGGCGGAGGGAACCGGCTGAGGAGCTGCCTGAACTCCAACCGGTCGAACACCGCCCGCGCCTTGTCGTAGTCGTACCTGGTCCATCGCGCCTTCTCGAGGTCGAGGTCGACAGGCACGTCGCGAACGATGGTGACCATCCGCTTGCCCAGCCGCACCTGGTCGGCGTTCGCCTTGAGAGAAGTTTTGAGGCGACCTTCTGGCAGCTCCTCGACGCGGTCGAGCAGCGCCTCTACGGAGCCGAAGTCCTGGACCAGCTTGGCGGCCGTCTTGTCGCCAACGCCGGGAACACCGGGAATGTTGTCCGACGTGTCGCCGCGCAGGGCTTTGAAGTCGATGAGCTGCATGGGCTCGAAGCCGTAGCGCTGGCGAACCTGGTCCGGTCCGTAAACGAACGTGTCGGTGATGCCGCGCCTTGGCACGAGCGCTTCGACCGACTCGGACACGAGCTGGAGACAATCGAGGTCGCCCGACACGATGGTCACCGAATGGCCGCGGTCCTCGGCGAGCCGAGAGAACGTGCCGATGAGGTCGTCGGCCTCGAAGCCGGCGATGCCATGAATCGGAATCTGGAAGCTCGTGAGGATGTCGCGCACCATCTCGATCTGCGGCCGCAGGTCGTCGGGCATCGCACGGCGGCCCGCTTTGTACTCCACGTACTCCTTGGAGCGC